>NZ_JALKIK010000006.1:0-150168 GCF_023050955.1 Anaerobiospirillum sp. NML120511 | reverse complement strand
GTAGAAGTTTTATAAAGAAGATACGATTTCGTGGAGGGAGTAATCACTACTTTATATATAAGGTAGGTCGTTTGGTTGCTATTAGCTAATATAAGTAGTGATTACTTGGAAGTGATGATTAGTGTGAGAGGGGAACCACCCCTACTCGATTTCAGGCATCTGCAGCATTCATGTGAAGCATGACTGAAGCTGTCATGTGCAAGATGCTTTATAAGCTGGTTTATACAATGCCAAGATCGTGCTTGAGATCCTTGATGGCGGCCTGCAGAGTAATGGACAGGGCGCGCAGATAGGCAATACGCTCAGGGTCAGAGTTTGGAGCCTCAATAATGATGGCATTTTTTAATGATGCCAGGTGAGCAAGTGAGCGCTTGTAGCAGAAGATTTTGGCGCGCATCAGACGACGTTCACGCTTCTTGCGGGCAATCTTGATACCCAGAAGACCGAGAATGGCAATAGGGGCTGCCAGCACAAAAATACCGGTTGTGGCGCCGCCGCCTACAATAGCGCCGGCAGTACTCAGAGCACTGGCAACACCGGCTGCGCTGACGCCAATAACGCTGCCGCTCAAATATAGAGCAGCAAAGCTCAGCGCACTTCCTGAGCCAATACCAAGTGCTGTTGCCAGAACCTCAGGCATGGATGAGGTATCAATGGTACGGCTCTTATTGCCCAGACCCTGGTCTATTTCAGCAATAACGTGTTCAACAGTCTTAAGTGCATTAACATTTTGAAAGAGCATGTCTTTCTTGCGGGTGATATAGGTTTTTCTGAGCATATGTACCCTCCTGACTGTGAACATGTGGTGTGCCCAAGGCACTGAAAAAGGAATATAACTGAGGTCATCATGTCTTATGCAGTTCTCTGGCTCAGGGGCAGGGTGGTTCAACCGACCTTCAACCTAACAGATGGTATTTGCTGCAGACATGGCTGTCCTTAACCCATGAACACGAAGATACACTAATCCTGGTGAACTTGAGATAGAACATCTGGACACAAAGTTATGGGGAAAAATGACCCGGAGCGGGCGTTTGAAAGGCGACAGGGCAGGAGCAGGGCAACAGATAATGCAAAAAGCTGAAATTGCCTGCAGCGGTGGCTTCAGACTGAACTACTGAGCCGGAAATAAGAGAACTGCCTTGCGCTGTATCTTATTAATCTTAACAAAGCTGATCCCCTGCAACAATAAGAAAAAGCTGCTGAGATGCAAAAAAATATATCACCTGTCAAGTGTGCCCATTAAACCTCTCAACCCCGCTGCCTGTGCAGTTGCTGATGCAGCATCAGGTGTACATGAAAGAGTCTGAAATGACAGACACTATGACATCAGCCTGAGCCAGCACCGGTACTGTGGTGCATCTTCGCTACATATTAGGATTATGGATTATGCCCAGTGGACTGTCCTGGTCAGGCACAAACAGAAAGGGGCGCAGCTGTAATTGAGCTGCGCCCCTTTCAATATTCAGTACTGCAGGAGCTGCCTGACCGTGGTTATGGTCTGAGCATTATGCAGTACTGCTGTGCAACAGATAATGACCTGCCTATACAGTGTCCTGATGCTTGCTGACAAAGTCAGGATCGGACATCAGTTTGGTAGCAAGCTTTAGGGCCTCATCGAAATTGGTAGTAAAGGCCACTTCCTTGTCACGGGACAGACCGGCGCGATAGAGCATATCCATTGGCTGCTTGCGCATGCCGGCAAAGATGATATAGCTGTGGTGCTGATGACAGATTTTCAGAATTTCCTCAATTGAGGCCTCACCTGAGGCATCAAGGTAAGGCATGAAGCGCATACGCAGAATCAGAATACGAGGAATGGTGATGAGGTTCTGCATGCGATCGCACAGCTCGCTTGCTACACCAAAGAACAGAGGTCCGTTAATCTGGAAAGCAGCTACACCCTCAGGAACCTCGACCTCATTGCGTACGGCGCGGGCTGAGGCAGCGGCATCGTCACCATCGCCATCATCAGCATCATACTGGGTAAGACGCATATGAGGCTGAATCTCGATGGACTTGGACATGTGGCGCATGAACAGCAGGGAGGCCAGAGTAACACCAATACCAATGGCTACAGTAAGGTCTACCAGAACAGTAAGACCAAAGGTCATAAAGAGAATGGTGCGGTCAGATGGTGATATACGGGAAATCTGCAGGAAGTGCTTAATATCACTCATGCCCCAGGCAACCATGAAGAGCACGGCTGCAAGTCCGGCCATAGGGATATAGGCCAGAATATCCATAATGGTATAGAGGAATACCAGCAGGAAAAGGGCATGGAAAATACCTGACATAGGAGTTTTACCACCAGACTTGATGTTGGTTGCTGTACGGGCAATAGCACCTGTAGCTGGCAGACCGCCGAAAAAGCCTGAAGCGATATTGGCAACACCCTGACCTACCAGCTCCTGGTTTAAGGAGTGCTTAGTACCGATCATGGAGTCGGCAACCACGGCAGAGAGCAGAGCTTCAATACCGGCAAGGAAAGCAATGGTAAAGGCTGAAGGAATCAGATCACGAACTTCCTCAAGGGTAAGGGCCGGCAGTGTAGGGACAGGCAGACCTGTAGGCATGTCCGGGAAGCGTGAGCCTATAGTCTCCACTGGCATGTTCATGACCCATGAGAGCAGAGATACCAGAGCGATGGAAACAAGGTAGGCCGGGATTTTGGCGCTGATCTTCTTACAGATCAGGATAATTGCCAGAGCCAGCAGTCCAAGGCCTACAGCATAAACTGAGGTGGTATTGAGATTGGTAAAGTAGGCCATCCATTTTTCGATGAATTCGGCCGGTACGTTATCAATCTCCATACCAAGGAAGTCCTTGACCTGAGATGAGGCAATAATTACGGCAATACCGGTAGTAAAGCCTGTAATTACCGGATAAGGAATATATTTGATGAGCTTGCCCATATGAGCATAGCCGGCAATGATAAGAATAATACCGGCCATTACCGATGCCACAATCAGACCATCAAGACCATAGCGGGCAATAACGTCAAAGATTACTACAACAAAAGCGCCGGTAGGGCCACCGATCTGTACACGTGATCCGCCCAGGAAAGAGATAAAAAAGCCTGCAACCACTGAAGTTACCAGACCTTTATCAGGTGAGGCACCTGAGGCTACGGCCATGGCCATGGCAAGCGGGAGGGCCACAATTGCTACTGTGAGACCTGCAATCATGTCAGAGCGCAGGGTGCTCAGTGAGTAGCCTTCTTTAAAGCACATAAACAGTGCCGGGATCAGACGATCGGAGTTTGGCTTTTGCATGGTGTTTGTCAAAAAGGTTTAATGCCCGGGGGCTCATACACAGGAAAATGCATAGTGCAGCATATTATGTCCGGTACCAGAATAAGACCACTTCAGGCGGACACGAAGGTGCTGTTATGCTCTTAATCCGGGATCCGCTCAGCAGCTCCCTGAAACTTGCAGCCTGAGCTGCAGCGCAGTTCCAGGTGCCTTGCTGCACGGGGCTGCAGCACAGTTCCAAGTGCCTTGCTGCACGGGGCTGCAGCACAGTTCCAAGTGCCTTGCTGCACGAAGCTGCAGCGCAGCTCCGGGTGCCTTGCTGCACGAAGCTGCAGCGCTGTTCCAGGTGCCTTGTTGCACGAAGCTGCAGCGCAGCTCCAAAGGATTTTGCGACCAGATGCTGCTGGGCAGGACCAGGTGCCTGATAAAGACTTATAAAAACCAAATGGGCAATGCACCAGCTGATTTCAGTGGTGACATAGTCATTGGCTAAAGGAAAGTCTTGAAGAGGCAGCCATACACAGTAATGGTGCCGGAGGAAATGACTGCTTAATGTGCAGGTCAGATCGGCTTTGCAGCTCAGAGGATCTTACCGTCAGGCGGGGCTGCGTTAAGTTTCAAATGGGGGTGAAAAGACGCAGGCAGCGGGTGAGGAAGTGTCAATTGCACAAAAAGATGAAACAGTCACTGCAAAGTGCAGGCAAATTATAGGGCGAACCCGACTGTGATTCAAGAAAAACCGATTGAACATCCCATAAATCAGCCACTCTCCCCAAATCGGTGATGTATCAATCACTGACAGACTGACAATGGGGTAATTTCGCTTTATAAATTATTATGTTGAAGCTGCCAAATCTGTACCCAGCACAGCTTACAGACATACAGAATGCTGGCTCCGAAGCTCTGGTTGGCGGTACTCATAGCAGGTATCGGACGCTGGTGTCCAGGCAGGGGCGTGCTGCTGTTCAGAGTCAGTCTAACGCTGCGATTCAATGTCAGTTTTTAACAATGGTGACTAAAGGCAGACTCAACGCTGTGGCAAATCATGTGTTCAACGGCAGTGTCTTAAGATGGGGGCAACGCTTGGGGTAATACAGGTGTTCAAATCATGTGTTCAATGGTGGGGGCAATGCTGGAGGAAACGCTTGGGGTAAAACAGGTGCTCAAATCATGTGTTCAATGGTGGGGGCAATGCTGGAGGAAACGCGTGGGGTAATACAGGTGTTCAAATCATGTGTTCAATGGTGGGGGCAATGCTGGAGGAAACGCTTGGGGTAATACAGGTGTTCAAATCATGTGTTCAACGGTGGGGGGCAATGCTGAGGAAACGCCGGGACAACGTTAGTTTTCAACATCAATATTCATTGCAGAGCTCAACGCTGATACAGGGCGCAGCTGGTCAACGCTGGTGTCTGACGCTGGTACTGGACAGTGTAGCCGGGGCGGTCCTGGATGCCCGGTCAGCTTAATGCGCGCTCAGGTCAATGCGGATCTTTGCATAAAAAAGGGCCGGTCTGTGACCGGCCCCTGGTTCAAAAAAGTATGCAAGGAAAATTAGAAGTCTTTGTGCAGCCACTTGCCACGTAAGAGAACGCCTCTGAGATTGAGTTCTCTGTCGAGAACCAGTAAGGAGGCAATCTTGCCAGGCTCGATGGAGCCATAGTTGTCCAGAACCTTAATGGAGCGGGCAGGGTTGTAGGAAGCGCAGCGTACTGCATCCTCAAGCGGGATACCCATCTTCAGGTGGGCAATCTTCATGCAGTCAAAGAGATTGGTGGCAGAGCCTGCGATGGTGCCGGAAGCCAGGGTAGCACGACGATCCTTTACAAATACCTTCTGACCACCCAGCTCATAGGTGCCGTCAGCAAGGCCTACAGCCATCATGGAGTCAGAAATAAAAATCATGCGCTCAGCGCCAAGCAGACGGAAAGCGTTACGTACGGCAGCTGGGTGAATGTGGATGCCGTCACAGATAATTTCGGCCTCACACCACAGGGCATCAGCTGCAGCAGCGATTGGGCCCGGATCACGGTGGTGGAGAGGTGGCATGGCGTTGTAAAGGTGAGTCAGGTGAGTTGCACCGCTGTTAATAGCCTCCTTGGCCAGATTGTAGTTGGCGGTGGTGTGAGCAATGGAGCACAGAACCTCATCCTTAACAGCCTTGATGGTATCCATGGCGTTCTCAACCTCTGGGGAGATTGCCATAAGCTTAATCTTGTTGCCGGATGCCTTGTTGCAGCGACGGAAGAACTCGGCATCAGGTAAGTGCAGATACTCAGGGTTCTGAGCGCCTACCTTGTCAGGAGAAAGGAAAGGACCTTCCATGTTTATGCCTACAACATCAGCAGCATCGTCCTTTAATGGATAGTCACGAACGTTTTCACAGGCCTTGACTATGTCAGCCTCTGGCATGGTCATGGTGGCTGGACAGATAGCGGTTACACCAACAGAAGCCTGGTACTTGGCAATGGCGTCCAGAGCCTCTTCTGTACCCTCCATAAGGTCATGACCCATGGAGCCGTGGAAGTGCGTGTCAAGCAGACCTGGAATAACCATCAGGCCCTTGAGATCGACCCAGTCATCAGTTGGGCAGGCGTTCTGGCAGCACTCTGGCAGCGGCTGGCCACCCTCGAGAATGCGTTGAATACGATCACCTTCGATCTTGATCTTGCTGTCAGGAGCAAAACGAAAATCTTTGGTATACATGGTGACATTATTAAGGATCATAGCAATCTCCATAGACAGAGTTTGGGGCTGGCCCATATGACCTGCCGCATCAGCTGCTTAACGTGCTCAGACAGCCTGATGATTTCTTGGCTGGCAGGGTCAAAATAAACTGGTTTTTTTTCAGCTGCAGGTATCAATTATGGTCAGCTTATTTACTGCAGCTGTACTGAACGGCTGGAATGGTCAACAGCTGCAGTGCTCAGTGCAGCTCCTGTCAGCCGGTTACACGGCACAGGGCGAAGTATTCGGGAAGATGGAAGTTGGGAGCAGGGACATCGACTCTGTTATAGGCAATGTAGTGCTCTGTTTCTCTGCTTTCAGAAATCTTGTACAGATTAAAGGCCCATACATGGTCAGGACTGAAAGCATCATAGTGAGCAAGTTCCCTGATCAGGTGACGTGGCACGGTAAGTTCAACTGACCAGCGGTCACTTTCGCGTTCGGCCCTGATCTTCAGGGAGGCTATCTGCTCAGGGGTAAAAGCCGTACGGTTTTTGCGGCTGTGGCCATGCTTTGCATAACAGATACCCTGAGAGTTGATTTCTATATTCAGATACAGACAGTGCTCAAGCTCAGGTTTGAAGTTCTGATCATGCTCATCATCAGGAAAAGCAAGGAACAGTTCTACTGCGCTGTCCTGACATACCATGAGCATTGGCTCCTGCTGGGTCATGGCTGTGGTCAGAGGATTTGACTCCAGGACCTCAAAACGGACTTTGAGTCCTTCGTCATCAAGGGACATATCCGCATGGGTCTGTGGTTTTACCGTACAGTTCCAGAGGTAATTTTCCAGAGCCAGTCTGTGACCAGGACCACCTGAAGGTAAGCAAAGCATGGGGTTACTCCATTTGCCGTCCGGACAGTGAGCAGCAGGGATAAACATCTGCTCCGTACAGTCGGTATTCCGGCTTGAGTGTGTGGATATTATAGCGCTTTTTGTGGCGATTTAGAAAAATTCTCCAAATTTTCTCAATAATTTTGTAAAAATGTGAAATAAAATTCCAAATCGCATAAATAAGCGGTAAAACAGAAGAATGTTCACGAACACAGCCCGCCCTGGATAAAAGAAAGAAAAAGGTGACCGGGGGAGATACTGTCAGGTGAAAAGTATTGAAACAGTGATGAAATAAGAGCGCAAAATGAGGAGGGCAGCCGGTGCAAAAGAGCGCCATTAACAGCATCAGGCAGCTCAAGGCGAGCCTGATTACTGTTTATTATGAGCCCGCATTGCATATCACTGTCGGGCTGTGCATTTGATTTTACTGATGGGGCTGATTAAGACAGCTGATACACCACTGCGTAGAAAATGGTGTGTGCCATCAGCACCATGGACCATGGTGCGCAGCATACAGGTAATACTCATGCCGCCAGACAACTGCCGTGAGCCGGTCAGGCATGACCAGTGCTGTCATGAGCGGGCGCTGACAACAGACAAGGGCATGAATATCTGATGAGGCTCAACATGCAGGATACAGGTCCATTGAGGTCTCAAAGCGCTTATGCGCTGACTGCTCGAAGTACAAATAAACTGCAGCTGGAAGCTGCAGTCGGGATACCTTTCATTGAAAGCTATCACTTTCCTGACGGAGGGCAAACACTGGTCCTCAGGTAGGGCACATTGGCCTTTGGATCGGGCACAGTGGATTTTGTGTCGACCAGGATGCATGCATTCATGCGTGCATTGCCATCGTGGCCGGTATGCCGGTCAGGCATGCATTACTGCATTGCCGTCGTGGCCAGTATGCCGGTCAGGCATGCATTACTGCATGGCCGCCATGGGCTGTATGAGTGCCTGTCAGGTTGTGGGGAAGCAAAGGTAAACTTTGCATCACCTTATGGCCACTTCAACTGCCGGCGCGGGCTAACCATAATGTCAGGGCAACGTGTCTGCCCTGGCATGCAATGCGCCAGGTGGACGTGCAGCAGGGCTGGCAGCCATGCTGGTCGTGAGTGCCGCTGAAGCTGTGGTTTTCAGGGGCCATATATGAAAAACGGTACCCTGAGGTACCGTTTTAAAAGACCGGCTCCGGCATAGCCGGAGCGGCCTGAATCGGGGATTCAGCAAGAGGCTTACTTGAGAAGCTTCTTTAACTCGTCTACTACAAACTGAACCTGTGTACCTACAATTACCTGTACGGTGGTGTCAGATGGGTGGAGAACGCCCTTGGCACCGGCTGACTTCAGGATTTCATCATTAACCTTGGAGCGGTCAACAATGTCACAGCGGATACGGGTAATGCAGTTATCAACAGAAGCGATGTTTTCCTTGCCGCCCAGACCCTCAAGAACCTTCTCAGCGTAGGCAACGAAAGCAGAGTCACCCTTTAGGTCGGTGGTAACTGGAGTGTCGTCATCTTCACGACCTGGGGTCTTGAAGTTAAACTTGACGATGGCAATACGGAATACCAGGTAGTAAACAACAGCGGTAACCAGACCTACTACAATGATCAGCCATGGGTTCTGAGCCAGTGGAGTCTGAGAGGAGAAGAACAGGTCAAGGAAACCGGCGGAGAAAGAGAAGCCTGCACGGATTGGCAGCATTACGGTAATGGCGGCGGTAATACCGGTCATTACAGCGTAAAGCACGTAGAGGCCTGGGGCCAGGAACATGAAGGCGAACTCTAAAGGCTCGGTAACGCCAGTAAAGAAGGAACAGAAAGCAGCGGATGCCAGTAAGCCTAAAACGGCCTTCTTGCGCTCTGGACGGGCGCACTGGTACATGGCGAAAGCGGCAGCTGGCAGACCGAACATCATGACTGGGAAGAAGCCGGTCATGTACATACCGGTTACACCATACTCACCGGTACCGGACCAGAACTTGGTCAGGTCGGAGATGCCGGCTACGTCGAACCAGAATACTGCGTTCAGAGCGTGGTGCATGCCGATAGGGATTAATAAACGGTTTAAGAAAGCGTAGATACCGGCACCTACAGCACCAAGGGAAATGATGGACTCGCCAAGCAGAACCAGTGCATTGTAGATGAGAGGCCATACGAAGAAGAGGATGGCGGCCAGTACGATGGATACCAGAGCGGTAACGATAGCTACGGAACGCTTGCCAGAGAAGAAGGCAAGGAAGTCAGGCAGCTTGGTGCCGCTGAAGCGGTTATAACAGGTAGCACCCACAATACCGGACATAATACCGATAAACTGGTTATTTACCTTGTTAAAGGCAGCATCAACTTCACCACCTGTCAGTACACCTACGAAGCCAGGGCTTAACAGAGTCTGAATAACGAACCAGGCAACGATACCGGCAAGAGCTGGGGTACCGTCCTGCTCCTTGGCCATGCCTACAGCAACACCGATGGCAAAGAGCACTGACATATTGTCGATAATGGCAGCGCCGGCCTTAACGAAGAAAGTACCGAGAATTAAGACAGCTGAGGACTCGGCATCACCACCTTGCATGGTGGTAGGAGCCAGCAGATAACCTAAACCCATGAGAATGCCTGCTACAGGCAAACATGCGACAGGCAGCATCAGGGATTTGCCGAGTCGCTGAAGATATTTCATCATAGCGCGTTCATCCAACCAAAAGTGACATCCGAAAGCAGGGAGCTGTATTAGCTTTACTGCAGTACGGGTCCGGCCTTTTCCGGGAGGTCAGAAAATCAGAGCTGTCCTGAAGGGCAGGATTGATGTGTTCTGGCATCGGAAGTGCGCAGACGGGCATAATTTCAGAGGGTATCAGAGTAAGGCTGATATGCTCCGGCTGCACGAACAGCCCTGACCATACACGGCCTGCTCTTCTTTTGATGTCATTACCCTTTCTGAAAACCTGGAAGCATGTGAGATCTGATCTTTTAACCCGTGCCACTGGCAGACAGAACACGGCCTGATGACAGGTCTTGCTTGCTGGCAGACCACGTGTCAGGCAAAAAGAGCAGGTCTCAAATTGAGACTCTCTTTATAAGCATGTGACAACTGACAACTATCTGCAGGCTCTCTCAGGCCCATGACTTCGTAATGAAAATCAAGGTATTTAAATGGGACAAAGCCGATGTATGTGCCTGTGTTTACGTTTTCACGAACCCTGCAAATAAAAGGCAGCCCTGCTCAAAGCCAGGTGTGCCCCTGTACTGGAAATCTGAGAGCTTTCAGCTTCAGAGCTTTTCCTGTGAGTGTTTTGGGCGCATTGACAGCACCCTATCCACGTAAGTTGATTATCTAATAGCTGTGACCATGGGGCAAAACTTATGCTTTGAAAGTGTGCTCTACAGCACAAATTGAAATAAGTTTTCACAGCGGTAATATGCAGATCACAAAAAAGAATTTTTTTCATATTGATGCTACGTATGTAGCTCAGATCAAAAGGTTCCAAAAATCCCATAATAATGCGGAAATATTTATAAAACAGCCATAATACGGTCAAAAACGACCGACAGGAAATACCATAACAGTATGCCAGGACGGCATCGCACCAGTCACTCCATGAAATAAAGTTTCATCACTAGAATCGTCTCAAAAACGGCTGTTTTATACGCTTTTTCGGCTGCTAATCAGCGTAAATGCAGCTTGCTTCAGCCATGCCATGTAAAGATTTGCTCTTAACACGCTCTACATGAGTAATATCTATCATATGGCTGCCTTAAAGCACGCATTGAATTAACTTACAAAGCGAAATGTATAAATGATATGGCCTGGCAGCTGCCATCCCTCATGGCCAGAAGCGGTTCAGACATGGCCTGTGCGACGTGCCCGAAATAGCGCTATGGACACAGTCCACATCATTTGTCAGCTCTGTTGATGCAGCTGACTGTTACTTGCTCCTGAGCATGGGGCCTTGCTCAGCCCAAATCCATCCTCTTTGCCTTCCATAGTCCTGACCAGCAGGCATTCCGCAGTTCTGGCCTCCACAAGGGCAGATGCTGAGCTGTATGTCTTCGCCAAGGATAGCCAGCAGCTAAAAGCTCTGGTGATTGCAAACGACATTCGGCTTTTCATTTCAATGGCATAAGATCTTTAGCTGCATGACATGAAGCTCATGGATAGCGGGTAAGAAAGGGGACATTATAGGCTTCAGGGATAGCAGGAACAGAAAGGGCGGACGGGACAGCTGGGACAGAAAACACAGGGGATGTGCTGGGGGATGGACTATTAGTAGCGTAAAGTAGTGGAGCTCAGTCTGGGGATAAGAATGGCGTATCTGTAAGTGCGATGGTCAGTGCTTACGCCAGTATATGATGCAATGCTGATGGGGGCGAGCATCTGACAGGCAGTAGTGGGTGAGGGCGGTTATGTGGATGTTTATAATTTACAGATTATTTTATAAAGTATCGGTGCAGGAAAACTGTAATTCTATATGGTCATAAAATACAGAAGCGGGCTGCCCGCAGGGCAGTCCGCTTCCGTATAATCTTTTCTCAGGTAACTGAGAGCCCACAGGGCGTAAAAGATGAAGAACTAGAGGTTCTCCTTTAAGAACTGCTCGGTAGCAGATGCAGCCTGCTCTTCATCTTCACCTTCAAACTGCAGCACCATGGTGTCACCCTGCTGCATGGCCAGCTTCATAACAGCCAGAAGACGCTTGCCGTCGATGAGCTCGCCTTCCTTGCCAAGCTGACAGGCAGACTTGAAGCCTGAAACCAGCTTAACCAGCTGACCGGCTGGACGGGCGTGAATACCACGTGGATCGGTGATTACATACTCAATTTTCTTCATAGAACTTAGTCATCCTGAAGCATGATGCGGCCCATCATAGTGTCATGAAGCCTGTCAGTGCTTAACAGCAGTAGTGCTGTTTTCCTGGCGGCTGCTTTACAGCATGATGCAGCAATTTGAATCAGGACGCTCCTCCTGAAAAGTAAATAAGAAATGCCTTAGCATCCCAGGCAGATACTGTCCTGTCTATGGAGTTTGCGGTACAGATCCTGTCTGAGCTTGTTTTGGACGTATGTTTTCCAAATGCAGCTGTTTGCTTATAGCTCATGGTGCTTTGGACCATGGAGGCATAATGCAACGGATGTGTCCGGCTGCAAATTAACCTGACTGCAGATCAGATGCGGCTGACCTTGTCAAAGCTGGTACGGCTGTTCTTAAGTTCGTTCTTGCAGACAGCCTTTGAGTTGCGTACACGCTCACGAAGAGCAAGTACGGCACCTGGGGACACTGATAGCTCATCATAGCCCATTTCAATGAACAGATCGGTAAGCTCAGGGTCGGCAGCCAGCTCGCCACAGATACCGGCTGGAATGCCGGCCTTATGAGCGTTAACAGCAATGATACGCAATAACTCCAGTACAGCTTCATGATGAGGATCATAAAAGTCACCCAGATCCTGATTCTGACGGTCACAGGCTGTAGTGTACTGGTTGAGATCATTGGTTCCTACGGAGAAAAAGTCGACATGCTGAGCCAGGGATTCAGAGAGAATGGCTGCAGCTGGAGTCTCGATCATGACGCCCATCTTAGGTACTGAATATTCAGTTCCGGCGGCCTTAAGCTCATTTTCCACTTCTGTGCACAGAGCACGTGTCTGCTCTACTTCCTTTAGTCTGGTAACCATTGGAAGCATCATGGCAATGTTGCCACGGGCAGCAGCGCGGTAAATTGCACGCAGCTGAGTCTTGAACAGCTCAGGACGGGTAAGACAGATGCGCAGTGCTCTCATGCCCAGAGCAGGATTATCCTCCTCCGGCAGATTGAAGTAGCCTACCTTCTTGTCAGCGCCAATATCCATGGTGCGGATAATGACCAGACGACCGTTCATGGTAGAGGCTACCTTGGCATAGGCACGGTACTGCTCTTCCTCATCAGGCGGGGTGGTGCGGCCCAGATAGAGGAACTCGGAGCGGAACAGGCCAATGCCCTCACCGTCATTTTCCAGTACCTGTTCAACATCATCAGGCTGACCGATGTTGGCAAAGGTGTGGACACGGTGACCATCAGGAGTTACACCTGGCAGACCGCGCAGAGCCAGCTGACGCATGCGCTGCTGCTCAAATACATCTTTGTCCTGCTTGAGCTTTTCAAGGGTGGCTTCATCAGGATCAATATAGAACACGCCCTTAACAGCATTGAGAGCAATGTTGTGGCCATTAAGATCCATGGCCGGCTCACCATTACCGGCAGCACGTCCTTCGCCCTCAAGAGCTGCAGGCAGAGTGCTGTGAATGATGAGAGGGATGTTCATGGTGCGGGCCAGGATTGAGGCATGCGAGTTCTGGGTGCCCTTGCGCAGGACAAAGCCCAGAATCCTGGAGCGATCCATGGCCACGGTCTGAGATGGCTGGAGATCATCGGCGATGATAACGCAGCTTTCAGTCAGAGTAACTGACTGACCGCCTCGCAGAATGCGGGCCAGACGGCCGGTTACATCTCTGATGTCAGCTGAGCGCTCTTTCATGTAGTCATCATCAAGAGCCTCGAATGCCTGAGCCTGCTCTTCGCCTACATCAATACATGCCTGAGCTGCAGAAATTCCGCCTTTGCCAATGGCATCACGGATATTGTCCACAATATCCGGGTCTTCAAGCATCATGCGGTGAATTTCAAAAATTTCTGCCTGCTCATCACCAATTTCCTGGCGGGCCTTTTCAATAAGGCCGTCAAGCTCAATCTGAGCCTTGTTTAGAGCAAGATCAAAACGGGCCAGCTCTTTGTCAGCCGGCTGGATGGTGTCCTGAGCGGCAGCAGCCTGCTCAGACTTGATGTGCAGAATTTTGCCGAAAGTTATACCGGCGCAGGCGCAACGGCCGCTTCCCTGATACATGAACTACTGCTCCAGTGGCTGTACAGTGCAGATCTGGTCGCCAACAGCAACCTTGCCTGGCTGTGCGAAAGTTACATCTTTGAAATCAGAGGCATTACAGATAACTACAGGAATAAGGTTGGACAGGCCTGCATTGGCGATGATCTGCTGATCAAACTTGATTAATGGCTGACCGGCCTTGACCTCGTCGTCATCCTTTACAAAAGCCTGGAAGCCCTCACCCTTGAGGTCAACAGTGTTGATGCCGATATGAATAAGCAGCTCAACCTTGTCTTTAGAGGTAATGGTTACGGCATGAGCAGTTTTGAAAATCTGAGTAATGACGCCATCACATGGAGCGTAGACGGTGCCGTCCTCACCTGGGCGGAAAGCTGCGGTAGGGCCAAGAACACACTCGGCAAAGGTAGGGTCCGGAACTTCACTGAGCTCGATAATGTCGCCATTAACAGGGGACTTGATTACGATCTCCTCGGCCTTCTTGCCGCCGAATAACTTATCAAATAAACCCATTCGTAACTCCTGAAATCCTTCTTGTGCTGCACAGAGCCTGAACCATGGAATAGTTGCGCTGTTGTCATGTCTCTGTCAGGACGGCCATGTACAGAAGAGCTTCTGCACATGAATAAATGGTTCAGCATTCTGAACCGGTGTGAATACACAGACTGTCCAGTCCATAAGACATAACCAGACGCAAGTTTAATGAGAACAGAACCGATCTGTTAAGACCGATCCTTTCCCAGCCGAAGAACACTGAGGGGCTTTGCCATCAGCACAGGCGGCAGCTGCACCAAAAAACAATGTGTCATAACCCGTTACGCGGTTTTAACAAACCGTGCCGGGTGCCGGCACTGCAATTACCAACGCAAAATCCATAAAACAGCCCGGTAAAACGCTTACATGACTGTTTGCTCTATCGGCATGTCTGGCATGCCTGAAATTTAATTAATTAATTAGACAGAGATGAATAAGGAAAGTTGCGTAAAGCTGTCTGCAGGGGCATAAAAGTGGAGAGAAAACTGTACGATGCTGCCTGCTGGAATATGGTCTGACCCGTCAGTAATGACCGGAGAATCTACAGAGAATTAATGCATACCAGTGAAAAGCTGCGTCATACCGAAGCTTCTGTTGCTGCCAGGGGCATGTATCCGAGAGCAGGCACAATACAGAAGCTATCATTGATATATTGCGCCTAATGCAAAGAAAAATCACCAGCCAAAACAAAATAGCGTTAGCTGTATCACCAAAATAACCGCAAAAAGGTGAATGCACGGAAATACATTTCAGCCTGACAGCAGCTGTCGATGAGCCTTGCTCTCATCATTAACCATGCATCATGAACCATGAACCATGAACAACGAACCATGCATCATGCATCATGAACCACGTTGGGGGCAGTTCCATGGAATCTGGCCCTCGGCCTTTGGCACATGAACTATGCCCATGGTCCCGGCTCATAGCCAATGGCCCGTGAAACATGCCACTGTCAGCAGTGGCATTCAACATATCCTTGAGCCCATAGCACATGGCACACGTGCGTCAGCAGTGTATGCTCAGCACTTCAGTGTTGCTCTGCCTGCCTTTATGTCTGCCTTTCTGTCTGATAGCTTCTTACTGTTCCAGAGCATTTACTCCCTGCAGCTATGGTGTCTGGTGCATGTTTTGTCCAAGCATTAGTCTGTGATCGCAAAAGTGCACGTGAACAGCTCTGTCTGCTCATTCTGCTGTGACGTGTTTTAGTGCACTGGTTTAGGGCAGAATGCCAGCTTAAACATTTATAACGATTATGAATATAAATCTGTTCCAGTCACTTTGTATGTTTTATTGGGCAGCCATTAAATGACAATCTATGAACTGTATTATTTACGGTAAAAGGCTCGATGCATGTGCAGGCAGAGAAATATCTGACAAAATTATCCTTACGCTTTGGTGGGTTATGTATGTAAGTTGAACCAAAAATGAGCAAAATGTATCAGTTGCAAGGGGCTAACCAAAAAATAATACAGAGCTCATGAGGGCAAAACTGATGGCAAAGAACGTAGTATTACAAGCGTTTACGGAGGTGCCAATAAAGCACTAAAAGCTGAAATAAATCAGAAAAACAACAACACTTGTATGTTAGAGATGATGTTGTTTGCGAATTTGCCACAAACCGTTATCACTTTTGGGGATTTGGTCATATAATATGCGAACGTTTTTCGTTTGTGTTGCCACGTCTCTATAGCAGTGGCAACGGTTTTAAACGAAAACACCAGATTGTAGTTTCCTCCTGCCTCCTATTCATAGGGGCAGATAGAGCAGGCAGATAACATTTGCGCCATCTCAGCTGAAAATCACACACCACTGATTTGTGAGCAGATCAGTGTCTAAGGAGTAGCGGTATCAGTCCGCATATTTATCAGCAGAGCTTTTGGGCACTTTTCACCTTACTTAAGGTGGCTTCAACGAAAAACAAAGTAATCATCAATGTAAGGCATACAATGAAGTGATATACCTCGTCACTTCATTACCTTGAGCAGCATTGTTTTGAGGATAAAGTCCTTTATCTGCAGCCTGCTCATTACCTTATCTGTATGCAGGTGCTTCAGTGTTCTGCCGCTGAACGTGCCACCTCAAGGCAATATCATGGATCCTTCCGGCCTGTAAATTCATGTTGCAGGTCTGCTTCCCACAGCAAGTCTGTATTTCCATTCTTCCCTCGTGCTTAAAAAACAGCCTGTTTATGCCGTCAGATAACACCGTCCCCTGTTAAATTTAACAAATAGTTTTATTTTACAATACGGTAAAACCAGTATTATTAACTCTGTCCAGGCATTGTGTCTTATTCTTTTATATAGACTTGTAAATCTATAAGCTTCCTGTGGCTGAGCCCGTCATAATATTGCAGATGCATCAATCCTGTACAAAGCTGTATTCAGTGCTGAATCTGGCTGTGTTACGCGATGCTGCAACAGGACAGGTTCAGGCAGGTCCAGGTCAGCTCTGGTCGTGTATTGTTTCAGCTGCTTTTGGCGGCATAAGGCTCTTTTCGGGAATGATTCATAGTACTTCCCGGATGAGCCTCTGGATGAACAGGTGGTTTTGGCTGACATAGTTGCTGGAACCTGCAGCGTCTTTTACACAACTTTTGTGGCAATGAGCCCATTGCTGCAATCTTTCAGGTGCGCAGCATGGCGGGTGCTGGTATTATTGCGTTGCTCTTAACTGTCTCCTGAAAGCAGGGCAAAGATAATTGCACTGTCAGTTAATGCCATACCCTTTACCTGTGCATTTGATGTAATTCTGGCTGAAAATTTGCATCATATGACAAGGGTCAAGGGAGTCAAAATCCTAACTGTCTCCGGTACAAACAGCCGGGATTAAGATGCTATAAGCACCGTAATTTATGGTGATCTGACGGCCTGACAAGATTAAGAATTACTATTTGCTCCGTTTAGGCTCACTGTTCTTGAAGTCAGTCACAGCCATACGGATCCGGTCTGCAGCTGGTGCTGCAGGGCGCTATAATATACGTGCTTTACCGGGCACATTTCCGGTAGCAGCCTGAGATGTCAGCTGAATAAAAGCAGCTGGCGCCGCCTATATAAAGCATTCAGTCTGCCTGTTTCATGTCGTTTACATGCAGGCCGGAACGGCCATGGTAAAACAACCATGCCGTTATCAGGAAAAATGGAGAGATATCAGATATGCGTAAAGCTGGTTTATTGGGCATGGGCCTGGCTGCCGTTGCAGCAGCTGCACTTTTTGCCATGCCTGTGCAGGCCCAGGTGCGCTATGAGGCAAGTCTGAGCGATACCACAGCCAAGGACTGGTCATCAAAGTCCTCCAGGATTGCCTGCATTCTCTCTTCTCACATTAAGGGATATGGACGTGCCGACTTTACTTTGCTGTCTGGTGCACAGCGCCGTCTGAGCCTTGAGATTTTCCCTTCAGTTGATGTCAACTCCAAGAGCCTGATGCGTATCATCTCAGCTCCACCAGAGTGGCGTCCACAGGGTATTGAGACTGATATCGGTCAGATTCAGCTCTATCGCGGCTTCGATCCTTTCATTGGTGACTCCGTATCATGGGCTGTATTACGTGCATTGCATAACGGTAATCGTGTGCTCTTCCCATATGTAAGTGAGCACCCTAACTATGCTGAAAGTATTGTTCCTGTATTAAGCCCTATGGGCTTCTCCGCTCCATACAAGGAGTTCGTTGACTGCTCAGCACAGCTGCTGCCATTTGGCTTTAGCGATGTAGGCCTGGTTGCTCTGATGTTCTACGAGACAGAAAACCGTATGACTCCATCATCTGATGCCCGCTTAAGACAGCAGATCGAGTACGCCAAGATCGATAACTCCATTAATAAGATCATCATTTCATCCTTCGGTTCTGGTCATGTTGACAATCTGGACAATATCGAGCTGGCCAAGCGTCGTGCTGAGACTATTTCCAAGGTATTCACCGATGCCGGTATCAAGAAGGATATTATTGAAATTCGTACCTACGGTGATGAGCAGCTGGCCACAACAGGTTATACCATGACAGACCGTCAGCAGTCATCCAAGGCCATTGTTGAGCTCCAGCGCGATCCATTCAAGGTTGACCGCCGTCAGGAGGTGGACATGCCTGATGTAGGTGTACCAGATTCATGGGAGCAGCAGTAATCTGACTCCCCAAGAGGCCGCAGGTGTATTACTGCAGGCTCCTTTAAGCCGGTCATAAACATACATACTCAATCTCAGGTATGTGGCCGGTCACCGGGTGCAAAGCATAAGTCCGGTACGGTGGTGCCTGCAATGCAGGCCTCTAGGACAGCAGTGATCCTGGCCCTTAGCGTGAGCCTGGGCGCTGCTGTTTTGTTTTTCAGCCTCTGCATCTCTACGCTGGCAGAGTCGCAGCTGCCGCAGACCTGCTCAGGTCTGCTCATTTATAAAGTGCCTTTATAAAAAGTGCCTTTCGCAGGCTTTCGGGTGTGCATCAGTGCATGCCGATCGTATGCAGTATGCTGTCTGCATCGTAGATGCCTGCTGCAAACAACTTGTTGTCAAATATGAGCGCTTGCTGACTTCAGTCCCAATGTTGTCTGCCAGCGTTTTACCAGCCAGAAAGTAGAGATGTATGAGCTCAGGAGAGCTTTCACAGCACAGCCATGTAAGCTGTGCAGTTACACGGCATAAGGTGTCCTGCAGCAGCCGGACCTGTGTCAGCTGTGTTGTCAGTAAAGCTGTATATGGCCAGACCTGATAAGCAGTGCGTGTGCAAGAGGTGCGGCTTTCCTGTCTGAGCAGATCAGGATTTTTTTGCAGAAGAAAGAGTAGTTGCTTATGGCTAACATGTTAAAAAAGATTAAGGAAATGGAGAGGCGCGAGCAAAACCGCAATCGTCAGCGTCTGACGATGGTTGCTATGGGCTTCCTGTTTTTCAGTGCTATCTTTTTCGGCGCAATATGGGCTTACATCATGACGGCAGAAAATGCCCGTCAGGAGTTATGTGAGCAGGGCATCAAGTCCATGTCTTACTCGGACTTTGCCAGGGCCCGTGCTTACTTTGAAGAGGCTGATGCCTCTGATGAGCCTTATGCCGCAGAATTTTTAGCATGGCTTAATATCAGCTCAGGCGACTATAAGGCAGCAGCAGCTGCTGCTGAGCGTGCAGTACAGTTCAGACGTCATTCTGCATATGAGGTTCTGGGCAACCTGGCTCTGATTGGTTTTGGTAAGGCTCAGGGCACTGCAGCAGCCATTTCCTACTTTGAGCAGGGTGCTATCCGCATTGCCAATGATGAGGCAGCTCAGATTAAGGCTGGCACCATGGTTACCGACAACTGGTACGATGGTGATCCTATGAACATGCAGCCTGCCGACATTCGCAAGCGTGCCTCTCAGCTTTTCTCCGCCATGATTCATCGCGCTCTGCCTGTTATTGAAAACAATGAAGAGTTTGTTGATTTCGTACTGAGAGCAAATCAGAAAGGCGCAGATAATCTTGAGCTCATCCTTGGTGACATGTTCTTTGTCGGTAACAAACGTCTGGCATCCAATGCAGAATCGGCTGTAAAGAACTGGCAGGCTGCCATGGACAAGGGTGATGAGAATGCCCTGACCCGTCTTGCCGGTGCCAACTGGCATGGTTATGCCCTCAAGCGTGATCCTCAGACCGCCTTTGATCTGTACTCCAATGCCGCCGGAAAGAACAATCCTGTGGCTCTTTATGCTCTTGGCCTTATTGCCCTGCGCAGCAACTCAACCAATAACAGCAATGTAGCGGTAAAGTTCTTCAGCAGCGCAGCTGCTAACGGTTATGGACCAGCCAGTACTGCTTTAGGTGTTTTTGCCTTTACTGAGACCAGAGCAGCCGGTTCTCTGGGCACTGCAGCTCAGTGGCTGCGAATCGCCGCCCAGGAACAGCAGGATCTGGCAGGCCGCGTAATGTATGACCTGATGCTTATGTCCGGTAAGGGTGTAGGCAAGAACTTCTCACGGGGCTTTGATGATATGCTTCAGGTAGCTGAGGTATACCGCCCGGCACAGGACATTATCGATTTGCTGCAGAAGAGAATTCCAGCCGAGCAGATTCTGAGTCAGGTTATGATCCTTGCAAACCAGGTCCTGCGTGGACGTGTAGCCTACATGGAAGGTGATCCTGTTTTCGAACTTGAAATTCTGGATCCTACTACCAAGGAGCCAATGTACCGTCCATTTACTTACTACAAGTCAGTAACCACTCTGAGCAAGTCATTTACCGATCATTTCGGTCCTCTGAACTTCACCCGTGTTACCGACTTTAACAAGGTAGACATCGACGGCAAGCATCTGCTCCATCCTTCTCTGGCCCGAGTAATTATTCAGTGCGCTCCGTCAACTGGTGTAACCGGCGGTTTCGGTGGTGACCCACGTATGCCACGACCAGAGCCACCTAAGGTTCCTTCTGTTTATAACATTGGCGACTTTGTACCACCTGTAGCTCTGGTCGAGTCACGTCCTTTACGTGACGACCATGGTCTGTTTACCCGAGTCATGTAATTTAAAAGCACAGCCTCATAACAAGGCTCAAATACATACTCAATAAAACTTCGAGGCCCGCCAGCGACCTGTTTAAATCAGGAAGCTGACGGGCCTCTTTTTTTCTCAGCTATCCAGATCAGGAAAGCAGCTCTCAGGTAAAATACTCTATAAAACGTTTTACAGATAAACATCAGTTCTGGCACAGTATCCATTGCAACTAAGTAAGTAAGTAAGTAAGTAAGTAAGATAAAATACTTTATAAAGTATAATCTGTCATCATGTACTTATGTTGTTCAGGCAGCAGTGTCAGTTGTTATGGATCTTAAATGGATCTAAGCAGGGGCATAACGATCAGCTATGAGTAACAGGCAGAGTGCCGTGGCAGCTGGTGCTGGAGCTGGAACTGGCGCTGGGGCAGGTCAGCAGCGGCCTGGGTGCCAGGAGTTAGCGCTCATAAACAAAAAGCCAGCTCTGTTTTGCAGAGCTGGCTTTATTGAACAGGCCTGGCCTAGTAGTGCGGCGCCATGGCTGTGCCCTATTGGACGTGCATAGTCATGGCTGTGCCCTATAGGCTGTTCAGGACTGAGGTCAGTCGTCAGTGTCGGCCTGAGTAATAACGTGAGTTCCGCTGACAATCGCCTGATCAAAGCGCTGAGAACCACGGATAAAGTCGGCAAGTTCTTTAAGGGCAGGCTTGTCGTTCATCTCAGAAAACTCAAGGAAGCGGGCCTTGTCCTGATCGCTCATTTTGTGCAGTCCAGTACGGGTCAGCAGGTTGAAGTTGTCATACTTGAGAATCATGGCAAAGGCTGAGCCAAAGAGCTCGCGGGCCTGATTGAGGTGGGCTGTATTGATCTCCTCGGTGCTCTTGCCCTGGTAGATAAGAGGCAGAGTAATCTCAGCAAGGGTGGACAGCATAGGCTGAACCATAGGGTTTACGGCATGTCCGGTTACATGAGGGGCAAGTCCGGTACGGCCGTGGAACTTGTTGAGATAGAGGTAATGGCAGATACGTTTGCCATCGTTAACCGGGTAGTTGTCCCAGATAAATGGCTTTCTGCCGAGTAAGCGGGTTACCTTTTCAAGATGCTCAGGGGTAATGTCTTCAGAAAGCACCATAGGTCCGGTCCAGAAGACCTCAACGCGTTGTGGCAGATCTTTCATGAGCTCATCGAAGTAATGCTCAGGGCGGGCACCGAAAATCTTGTCGAGCACAGGATCGTCAGTATAGTAGGAAGGGCAGATGATAAAGTGCTTTACATGCTCAGGCAGGTGCTTTTCCACTTCAGCGATAATGGCATTCTGAACGGCGCCTACATGTTCAGAGTCCTTAAACATGTCATCAAAGAGCAGACAGAAGATTTCACACTGGGAAATTCGGCACAGAGAGCTTACGCGCTCAAGCAGCTTTGCTTTGTCTTCACCCCATGTTGATGTCAGATTCAGCGGTGACAGAGCTACGCCAAAGTCCAGTCCTGCCTTGTGGGCGTCAGCTGCAAAGGAGGAGAGACTGGTTTCGTATTCTCCTGTGATTTCATTGCGCCAGTCATCTCGCAGCTGCAGATCAGCCTTGGGAGCATATATGTAGAATGAGTAACCACTCTTCTTTGCAAAATCGTAAAGGTATCTACGCTCATCATCACTGTATGGGCGGCCGTAGAAGCCCTCGATAATTCCCAGATATGTACTGTCCATCACAGATTAAACTCCATCCTAAAAGCTAACCCTCGAGCCCTTTGAGGCCCACCTCTGATACATATTTCCAGCAAAGATCATTGCAGGAAAACTCATCTTATGACTGCAGACGCAGCAGGAAATCATTGTGTCGACATATGCACAGTTACAGGTGCTGCAGTGTTCTGCCATGGCGTTACCGTCTATATGACAGAGTGCTGTTAAGGCGTTACCGCCGGTATGGCAGTGTGCTGTTAAGGCATTACCGCCGGTAGGGCAGTGCGCTGTTAAGGCGTAACAACCGGTATGGCAGTGCGCTGCTGAGGCGTTACCACCGGTAGGGCAGTGCGCTGTTAAGGCGTTACCGCCGGCATGGCAGTGCGCTGTTAAGGCGTAACCACCGGTATGGCAGTGCGCTGCTGAGGCACATTTTGCCAGTCTGGCAGATCTGCCTTGACAGCCGTGCTGGGCACCGTCTGCTGCCGGGCATTGGTTGCATTATTACTGGTTGTTATCTTGACCCGTTGTTCCGGACCTGTGGTAATAATGCTCCGGTATGAGGTGTTGTTGCCGGTGAGTGCTCTGCTCTGGCATGTCTGAGCAAAGGCAGACATGTTAAGGCGGCCCACTGAAACAGGGTTTTGCGCGGTTTCAATGTCCAGGCAGGCGTATCAGATGCTAATTTTTTTCATGGTCATTTTGTTATGGCACCGTGCAATTGTCAATCGCTAACAGGTACAAGCATGAGCCACTGCACAATGTCTTCTGGCTGTGCCCTCATGTAAGGCACCGATCATCAGCATGTTATGGAATATCACTTGTGGGTCCGACACGCAAAACATTAAAGGCGTGCTCTACCATCATGTGGGCCCGTCATGGATCCTTATAACTACTATGCCATGGCACCGCCACTGGCCTCAGCATTCCCTCCCTTTTTATCCGCGCGCCAGATACTGGCGTATCTGCACATCAGGATCCTTTTTTCGGCATTTAATCCATGAGCATTGTTATGGCTTTGTATGCCGCGAGCATAGTGCAGGCGTTCGAACGGTAAGTGTCTCTCTGTCTTATGGTCAGGAGGTTGTGCCATATCATGCATATCCATATGCAGCTCCATATGCATGGGTATGGGGCCATTACGACCTTTCAGGCCGACTTTGTGCCCCTCAGGACCATTCTGGCCGGTCATGACATTCAAGGCGTGTTGTGGACTCATATGGGCATCTGGCATGGGGACAGAGCTCGCTCATAAAGTGCTTATGAGGGCTGTATGTGCCATTATTGACCGGGCCGGGCCGCAGATTGCGGTGCTGTATTTTGATGGGCGGGCTAAGGCACTGTTGTTCTGGGGGTGTCATGGCTGGGCAGATTATGGCAGGACTGTTCGATTGTGGCAGGGCTGGGCTGGGCAGGGCGGGGCACGTAAAATCTGACGGCATATGGTGCCGGGAAACGGCGCGCAAGGGAGGTATGGGGCTGCTTTATGAGGTGCAGGTCAGCTGCTGACAAATAAGGGGGTGATGCTGTGCAGTATGGGATTCAGGCATCAGGTGTCAGGGGCCTTTTGTATGTTATATGTGGCTTTTGGCTGGCTATACTATTATAATCTGTTGGTTTTATGGCCTGGCAATGCCAGCTTAAAAATAAGACGTTCACTCAGCATTGTGCTGGGAACTTGGTGCACCAAGTGGCAGTTTTTTGGGCAAAACAGCATTTTTTCAGTTAAACACTTTAAATATGCCTGGTCCAGCCCCATATAAACTATGGTTAGCCCAGTCTGACAGTACTCTTTTCAGGGAGTGGCTGTGTCAGAAGTACTTAATCTGTTTGACTGTATGGCACTTTTAGGCCTTATGGCGTGACAGTGATGTCAAATCTTACAGATAAGGGCAAGAACTGCGACTTGGTGCGGCAAGTGGTCTTATGACCAGTTTGCAATTGCATAAAACCGGCTCACACCATAACCACGAGGCAGTGAGTCTGTCACCAGGACCATACGGAATTAGCTGCATGATGCCTCATGCTTTTTAAGCTTAAATCCGTACAATAAGTCCCCGTCAGCTATGACCGGGTAATGAACATAATTCTGCACTCTTAATTTTGAGGTTTAACAATGCAGGTTACAATCGAGAATTTATCCTCTATTGAAGTTAAGGCTTCTGTTGTAGTCCCAGGTGAGAAGACCAAGGCAGCTTTTGATAAGGCCTTCAAGGAAGTTTCCTCCAAGGCCCGCTTCGACGGTTTCCGTAAGGGCAAGGTACCAAGAGATACCATTCTGTCCATGTACGGTCAGACAATCGTTTCAAAGACCGTTGACCAGCTGATCAATGATGGTATTTATTCTGTCTATAACCAGTTAGGCCGTCGTGTTGTCTCTGATCAGACCCCACGCCTGAGCTTTACAAACAAGGCCTTCAAGCAGGGCGAAGATTTTACTTTCGAGGTTTGCCTTGATGTTATCCCTGCTTTCGATGACTATGATTACAAGAGTGTAAATGTCGATTTCTACAATGTTAACGTTGAAGAGTCTGATATTGATACCGTAGTTGAGCAGCTGCGCAAGCAGCAGTCCAGACTGGAAGTTGTTGATGGTGCCGAGATTGCTGAAGGTACTGTTGCCAACATTGACTTCCTGGGCAAGAAGGACGGTGTTCCATTTGCCGGTGGCGATGCCAAGGGCTTCAACCTCGACATCGACAATGCTCAGATGATCCCTGGCTTTGTTGAGCAGATTAAGGGTCACAAGGCTGGTGAGGAGTTTGTTATCAACTGCAAGTTCCCTGAGGACTATCATGCAGCTGAGCTGGCTGGTGCTGATGCCACCTTTGATATCAAGGTCAACACTGTTTCTGCCCGCAAGCTTCCAGAAATCAATGATGACTTCCTTAAGGCCTACGGCTTTGAGGGCAAGAGCGTAGAAGAGTTCCGCAAGAACCTGCGCCAGAACCTCGAGCACCAGGCTGAAGGCCGTACTGTTCACTTCAATGTAAAGAACGCCCTGAAAGCCATTATTGACGTGCACGGTGAGTTTGAAATTCCTGAGTCCATGATCACTGAGCTTGCTAACCGTCTTGTCAAGTCTCAGTTTGGCAATCAGTTTGACTCCAAGCCTGATGTCAAGGAGAAGTTTGTAGAGTCCTACAAGATCTTGGCTGTTGATGAGGCTCGTGAGCAGTGCGTATTGCGCGACCTTATGGAGAAGGGCAAGCTCGATATCAATGTGACCGATGACGATGTTCAGGCTGTAATCAACAAGATGGCCAGCGACTACGAGGATCCTGAGGAGTTCAAGAAGGAAGCCCGCAAGAACGAGAAGATGCACTCCAATATGGCAAGCATTGCCGGTGAGAAGAAGCTTGAGACCAAGCTGAGCGAGCTGTTAAACGTTAACAACGTAACCAGGAACTTCAGCGACTTCCAGAAGATGCTTATCGAGTCTGAGCAGGCTGAGCAGGAAAAGATGAATGAGCGCATGCTTAAGTTTGTCCAAAATAACAAGAAGGAAGACTAATTCAGGCCCATGCAGTATCACTCTGCTTTAATCCTGATACCTGAATGAACAGACCCGGCATTGCCGTAAGGCTAAATCAGCTGGTAATTTCACAGGCACAGTCTTGCGTAACAGGTCCGTTACGCCACGGGTTAATATCCCGTCCATAATACTTTCAAAGGCTGTCACGCTTTCCGGCGCGACGGCCTTTATGTTTTGTGACCACTCAATTTGCAACCCTGGCCTGCCTCCACTCATCTCCCGGCCGTAATGGCAGCAGGCAGCAGCCTGGCATGCCATCGGCCGCAAACCGGCAGTCTGCCGTCTGGCATGCCATCGGCCGCAAACTGGTTGCCGCTGCATGCATGCCGTTGCCGTGCGTTCGCGCCTTGGAGATTGATGTGCAGAATGCGTCCCGATATGCTCTGTTGCGTTGCCTGGTAACAGTGGCTTACCGGGCTCAGGCAGGCTGTGGGCACGTGACGATCGGGGTGCTTTGCCATACAGGGCTTGTGGGGACAGGGGCTTGCATGGCATGCATGGTGCCCTGGGGACACTTTATTGCCAGTGCGGGTACGCCTGTTTGCTATGCCGCTACTGTTTCCTGCAAACCTTGCCTTAAATAAGCTATAATCTCTATCTTGCAGTCCATGCGACTGCACCGGCATCATCATTAAGTGCCGGTGGTATATTGGAGTATCAGCAGTAAGCTGTGTGCTCCTGCAAGGCACAGACGGCAGGACCGTCTTTGTAAAATGCACATGATGACGGAGATCTCCTTTGTTATGTGCCAGTATCCACAGTCTGCAATCTGTGGTCGTGCATGCAGGAGTTGCGCTGTGTTCTGCGCTGCCGGTTCAGACCGTCAGTTTATTTTTCGGGTAATTTTGGGAGTTGAGCGCTTCATGTCCGGTATAGACCTGCAAACAAGAATGTCCAGTCTCGTTCCGATGGTAATTGAGCAAACGGGACGCGGCGAGCGTTCTTTTGATATCTACTCGCGCATGCTGAAGGATCGCGTGATCTTTTTAACCGGCGAAGTACAGGATCACATGGCTGATCTCATCATTGCTCAGCTGCTCTTCCTCGAATCCGATGATCCAAACAAGGATATCTACCTTTATATCAACAGCCCGGGCGGCGTAGTAACCGCCGGTATGGCCATTTACGACACCATGCAGTACATCAAGCCTGATGTCTGCACTCTGTGTATCGGTCAGGCCTGCTCCATGGGTTCTTTCCTGCTGGCCGGTGGCGCCAAAGGCAAGCGTATTGCTCTGCCCCACTCACGCATCATGATTCACCAGCCGCTGGGCGGCTTTAAGGGTCAGGCCACTGACATCATGATTCATGCCCGTGAGACCGAGCGTATCAAGCAGACTCTTACTTCCATTCTGGCCGAGAACACTGGTCAGCCACTGGACAAGGTCATGGCTGACTGTGAGCGTGACAACTTCATGTCCGCAGAGGAGGCTCTGGCCTACGGTCTTATTGACCGTGTTATTACCCGTCGTGGTGAAGAGGGGACCGAGCGTAAGGATCCTCCTCCATCAGGTCCATCAGGCCGTTCCGGCAAGAAGTCCGGTGGCGATCCTGAGGGCGACGGCCCAGGCCCTGCAGGTCCTGGCGGTGGTGGCAGTGGCAGCGGCCGCAAGGGTCGTTCCCGCTCCTCAACAAAGATGTCAGCTCCAATGGCCCAGATTTTCAACTCTCTGGTCAATGCCGCACCAGCTGCAGGTCAGAGCGGTGCTGAGGCATCATCAGACAGCACTGTTAACAGTGCCGCACCAGAGAGCGTTGTAAACAGCGCTGAGGGTCCACTGACCATTGAGCCTGCTGCAGGTGTACAGATGCAGGATAACCCATCTGCCAATATGAGTGCCGCTGCCGCAATTCTGGCAGGCAACATGGGTAATGCTGCTGCACTTATGCCAACAACTCCAGGCGGTGCCATGGGCGTGCAGGGTGCCATTGCATCTGGCATGTCATCCGTTCCTTTTGCCGCTGCCCTGAGCAGTGGTTCTGGCGCAGAGAATGCGCTGATGTCAGCATCCGGATCTCTGACCAGTGTCATGCAGGCTTTCCTGCAAAATGCAGCACTGCATCAGGGTATTGCCGGAACTGCCTCCCTTGATGCTCAGAGCGCTGCCGCCTCAGGTGCAGCCGCCGCAGCTGGTGCTGCCGCAAATAAAGGCGTAACTGGCGGTCAGGGACAGAAATAAGGATAGAGCAGTTTATGTCAACCAAGAAAAAGAATTTCTGTGCTTTCTGCGGTGAGTCTGCTACAGATACACGCTCACTGATTCAGTCCTCTTCCGGCTACTGCATCTGTACCGAATGTATCACCCGCTGCTACGAGATTATCAAGCGCAAGAACAAGACCAGCGCCAATCCTGTCCCTGGCGATCCTGGCTATATCGATCTGGACAATATTCCAACTCCACACGATATTGCCGCTCACCTTGACCAGTATGTTATCGGTCAGGAAGATGCCAAGAAGGTTCTGGCTGTAGCCGTTTACAATCACTACAAGCGTCTGCTGCAGACTGAAAGTGAGACCGATGTTGAGCTGGGCAAATCAAACATTCTGATGATTGGTCCTACCGGCTCAGGCAAGACTCTGCTGGTACAGTCTCTGGCCCGCTATCTTAACGTTCCTTTTGCCATGTCTGATGCCACTACTCTGACCGAAGCCGGCTATGTAGGTGAAGACGTGGAGAACGTTATCGTACGTCTGCTCAACTCATGCGACGGCAACGTTCAGAAGGCTCAGAAGGGCATTATCTACATCGACGAAATCGACAAGATTGCCCGCAAGAGTGAAAACCCATCAATTACCCGTGACGTATCAGGTGAGGGCGTACAGCAGGCTCTGCTCAAGCTTATCGAAGGTACCGTAGCTTCCGTTCCTCCAACTGGTGGCCGTAAGCACCCTAATCAGGCCATGATTGAAGTTGATACCTCTCAGATTCTCTTTATCTGTGGCGGTGCTTTTGACGGCCTTGAGAAGATTGTGGACAAGCGTCTGTCCAGCAACAGCGGCATTGGTTTTGGTGCTGACGTCAAGACCAAAGATGAGCAGATGAGCCTTACTGAAAAGTATCGCAAGGTCGAGCCTGATGATCTGGTCAAGTTCGGTATCATCCCTGAGTTCGTCGGCCGTCTGCCTGTTATTACCGCTCTTGAGGAGCTCAACCGTGAGCAGCTGGTACGTGTGCTTACCGAGCCAAAGAATGCCGTAATCAAGCAGTATCAGGCTATCTTCCGCTATGAGGGCGTTGAGCTTGAGTTTACTGACGAGGCTCTGGGTGCCATTGCCGACACCTCCATCGAGCGTCACACCGGTGCCCGTGGTCTGCGCTCAGTAGTAGAAAATCTCCTGCTCAATACCATGTATGACATTCCATCCGTGGACAATGTCAAAAAGGTTATTGTTGAGGAAGACACTGTCCGCAACGGTACCGAACCTGTTATTGTCAAAGACACTCCGGCAACAGGACGTCGCTCCCGCTCCAGCAGCCAGTCCTGATGCAGGTCATTCATAAGACAGGCCTGGCCCCTCAGCCCTGCCGGGCATGAGGGTTACAGGACCTGTCAAAATGAATTTGCAGCTGATTAATCTTATCCCTGTGCCCCGTATGGCGCTAAAACAGTTAAGATATGTTCTGGCCACCTTTCAGTGGTGAGGCCAGGCGGAAAACATGGGGGTTGCAGCGCCTGGTTTGCCCGACAATCCAGGCTTTTTTGTTCCTGGACACTCAGGTGCTTTTCAGCCAGTGCCTGTCGCATTGATCCAGCGCCTGTCGCGCCGGCCTGGCCTGGCGATCCAGTTTTGGACCGTCATGGCAGGTGTCTGGCGCACAGGCTGCAGCCCTGTGCAGGCCACGGCCATGCCCCGGGCATGACCTGGGCATGCTCATGGATCTGCCCCCAAACCTGGGATTTACGCTGCGGCCTTACAGCCGGCCCGGGGACAGCTGCATAATCAGAGAATACTCAATTAATCACAGTAACGGCATCTTAATGCCGGTATAAGAAGAGAAAATGGTAAAAGCTAAGACTGCCTCACAGGAAAAAAACTCCAGGGATACAGAGAAGGAGGTCAACAAGGCCTCTGAATCTGCTGTCAGTAAGACCAGCCGCTCCAGGAGCACTGCTTCTACCAGGAGTCAGGCCGCTTCCGGTAAGGAAGACACTTCCACACGCAGAGCTTCGACCTCAGGTTCCGGCTCAAAGGGCGGTGATGGTGCCTCTTCAGGCAAGCCAGTTGACGCTGTTGTAGTTGATGAAAGCGGTAACACCTATCCTCTGGTAATTCTGCGTTCCATCATCAGCCCTGGCGCCAATGTCTCTTTAATTGCCGGCCGTGACTCTACTGTAATGGCCATGTATGAGGCTCTGGACAAAAACAGCCGAGTGGCCGTATTTACCCAGACTACTGATACTGAACTGCGTCCTGAAAAGGAAGATTTAAGCCGTATTGGCGTACTGGCCACAGTGCTTGACGGTGACTTCAACGAAAAGGATCAGTTCCGTGCCACCATTCGCGGTGAAAAGCGTATCACCATCAAGCGCATCATTGATGATCCTACCGACAACGTCCGTCATGTTGAGGTTGAGATTCTCAAGATTCCTGAGATCGACGAGTTTGTCGAGAAGCGCTATATCAACGCTCTGCATGCAGCACTGGATTCAGCTCTGGAGCAGCAGACCAGTGGCGGCCGCTCCATTCTGGACAAGGGCACTCCAGCTGAGATGCTCAACAAGGCCCGTCGTCTGTCTTCACTGAGCGCCATGTGTGATGCTCTGGCTCAGATTCTCACCCTGTCCTATTTTGACAAGCGCTTTGTGCTCGATACCTTAAATCCGGTAGCCCGTGCCAAGTCCATCATCGCCTTCCTGAACAATTACAGCTACAAGGCTGAAACTGACAAGAAGATTGCCGAAGAAGCCCGCGCTGCCATGGACAAGACCCAGCGTGACTTCTATCTGCACGAGCAGCTCAAGGCAATCAAGCGTGAGCTCAACCTCAATGTTGATGACAGCTCCGATATTGACGAGTACCGCAACAAGGTAGAGGCTCTGGACGCTCCTTACGAGGTTATTGCCCGTCTTAAGAAGGAAATCAACCGTCTGGCCTCCATGTCACCAAATTCCGGGGAGAACTCCACTATCCGCAATTACATCGAGACCGTGCTCTCGATCCCATGGCGTACCCGTACTCCATTAAACCGCGATCTGGCCAAGGCCCGTGACATTCTTGAGCAGGACCACTATGGTCTTGACAAGGTCAAGGATCGTATCCTCGAGTTCCTGGCCGTACAGAGCCGCCGCGAGAACATTGATACTCACGGTCAGATTCTCTGTCTGATGGGCCCTCCAGGTATTGGTAAGACCTCTCTTGCCAACTCCATTGCCAAGGCTACCGGCCGTAAGTATGTACGTATTGCCCTTGGCGGTATGTACGATGAGTCTGAAATCCGTGGTCACCGTCGTACTTATGTGGGTGCCATGCCTGGCCGTATTATCCAGAGCATGATCAAGTGTGAGGTTAACAACCCTCTGTTCCTGCTTGACGAGATTGACAAGGTATCTACCAATACCTATCACGGCGACATTTCTGCTGCACTGCTGGAAGTTCTTGATCCTGAGCAGAACCGCAGCTTCAGCGACAACTATCTGGATCTGGAGTATGACCTGTCTCATACTCTGTTCATCGCTACTGCCAACAGCTATAACATTCCGCCAGCTCTGCGCGATCGTATGGAAATCATCGATCTCTCCAGCTACACAGCTGAGGAGAAGTTCCATATTGCCCGCGAGCATCTGCTGCCAAAGCAGATTGAAAAGAATGGTCTTACTGATGACGAGTTCGACATTTCTGATGCCGGCCTCAAGCAGCTCATCACCCACTACACTCTGGAAGCCGGTGTTCGTTCACTTGAGCGTATCATCGCCGAGCTGTGCCGCAAGACCGTCAAGGAGCTGATGATCAATCCTCCAAAGAAGCCTAAGAAGTCTGTTCTGGGCGTCAAGGAGATTGAGAAGATGATTGGCCCTAAGCGCTATGACTTCACCTCCAAGCTCAAGGAGAACCGTGTCGGCATCGTTAACGGTCTGTCCGTAAGCTCTGTTGGTGGCGACATGCTGCAGGTTGAGGTTATTGCCAATGAGGGTAAGGGCTCTCATGTACTGACCGGCCAGCTCGGTTCAGTAATGAAGGAGTCGGTATTTGCCGGTATCGCATGGATTCGTTCACACGCCCGTGCTTTCCGTCTGGCCCCTGATTTCTATCAGATGGTTGACCTTAACGTACACTTCCCTGAGGGCGCTATCCGCAAGGACGGTCCGTCAGCAGGCTGTGCTACCGTTACCTCAATCATTTCAGCTCTGACCGGCAATCCTGTACGTGCTGATGTGGCCATGACAGGTGAAATCACTCTGCGTGGTGATGTGCTCTCCATTGGCGGCCTTAAGGAGAAACTCCTTGCTGCCCTGCGTGGTGGCGTCAAGACTGTCTGCATTCCTTTTGATAACAAGAAGGATCTGTGGGACATGCCTGAGGTTGTGCTCAAGAGCCTGACCATCAAGCCGGTTAAGACCATAGATGAGGTTCTGGACATTGCTCTGGAGCACAAGCCTCATGAGTTTGAGCCTGACACCCTTGATGACTGGAAGCTCAGCTCCTACCTCAAGCGTGAAGAGCAGCGCCGTCGCAAGGAAGCTGCCGAAGAGCGCAAGATCTCCATGGAGATCAAGGACAGCTCTGAGACCTCCATCAAGGAGATTAAGAACTCTGATCCTGAGGCTGAGTCTGAGGACACTCCTCCAGCCCGTAAGGCTCCACGACGTCGCCGTCGTCAGGATGACGATGTCTCCGAGGAGAGCAGCAACAGGGACAGCAGAGGCGAGGAAGGCTCTGATGAGGTCAAACGCCGCGCTCCAAAGACCCGCCGTACCCGCCGTCAGCTCATAACCGAAACTGACGCCTGAAACGGCACCGGCCCCGACCGGCAGCTCCTGCCATGGTGCTCATGATTGCCATGAGCCACCATGGAAGTGGCCACCAGTCCTAGGCCATATCAGTGCTCAAAAAAAACACTCAGGCCCTGATTCTGCTGTAGCAGTTTCAGGGCCTGAGTGCTTATTGGTATCTGAATTTCGGCACAGCACAACGCAGCACAACACAATGCGGCACAACACAACGTGACACAACGCAGCGCAACACAACGCGGCACATGACTGTGCCGTGCCGCCCCGCCGTCACCTGCGGCCTGCTGCAATGCGGCTGTCCGGCAGGGAGGCAGGTCAGACGGGCAGCCTGGCCTCAGGCTGGCGTGCATGCGCCGTAGCCTGGCGCCAGAGCTCTATCCCATATAAGGAGGATTCTGAGCGTTGTCTGCCTCTTCTTCACGTTTGTTCTTGCGGTACTGCAGGAAGTATATTCCGCCCAGCAGGGCCAAAATCGCAGCTCCAATGCCCCACAGCCAGCGTACATGGTTCATGCGGGAGCTGATATAGGACTTTGCATCCATTTCAGGGCTTACAGTAATGTACTTGCGCTCGGCCGGTATGGACAGAACACGGCGCTGCACCGGCTTGCGTGCTCTTAGGACATCGGCACCTTCAGCGCGGGAGCCTACTTTCATTTTATAGCGCCACTGATTGCGGCCATTAGGGCGGTGATATACGTAGTAAACAGTTTTTGTTGCCTGAGAATGTCTGAGCCTGCCTGTAGCTGTATTGGCCTCGGAGTGAGGCAGAACGCGGTAGGGATGAAAAGCAAAAACGCCACGGTCAGTGTACTCTGAGGGATCCCTTATGGTTTTGGACTCCTGCCAGCCGGCTACAAAAAGGCCGATAGCCAGGATAAGCAACATAACCTGAAAAACAGTTTTGAATTTGGCAAAGAAAGACATGGTGTGACTTCCTGAATCATGACGGTGGCGGCCAAAAAGCGCGCTGTCATTAATTATGGCACCAGCCCCGGCAATTAACCGCGACTTCAGTCAGGTTTTGGCCAATTGCACAGCACCAGAACAGCCCAGCCCATCATCAGGGCACCCCAACCCATAACCAGGCCAGCCCATAACCAGAGCACCCAATCCCATAACCAGGGCACCCCATCCCATAACCAGGGCAGCCCATCCCATAACCAGAGCCAGCCCAGTCCGTCATCATGGCTGCCAGCAGTTGCAGCTCTGCGTACTCGTGCTTGCACACTATGGCACACAGCACCGTAGCATGATGACGAACAGGTGCCTGCAAGGCTGCATCATCCCTCTCATTGCGTGCGGTGAATGAATAGCCCGGCTCATGTGCCAAATCATGAGATGCAGGCTTATGACAGGGCAGGCTGCCAAGCAGGACTGAGATATTTATGGGCTATTGTGAGCCTCAAAGGATAAAAGTTCTGTGTTCAGCTCAATATAAAAGCCCCCGTAAACTGCTGTAGTGAGCTTACGGGGGCTTTTGCTTAATCAGCTTCTGCGACCATGAGGCTGCAGGCTGAAATTATAAGGGCTGAGTGATGATCAGAGCTCAGGTGAGGTAACTGGAGAGATAGCCATCATCTGAGGGCGTTCAGCCCTTGTCATACGGGAGATCTGACGCATTTTGACCAGAGAGTAGGTCACCTCGTCAGGCAACCAGGCCTGAGCGGCGCCAAACATAATGCTGTCAAAAGCACCCATGCCGCTGCCAGAGCCTGGTGCAATGTGGTCAATCTCAATGCCATCAGGGCGGATGCGGGCCTGAGAGGCTGCATAGCTGATGGCATCAGAAAGGTTACCTACAGCATCAACAAGACCAATGGAAAGGGCATCGTCGGCAAGGAAGATCTGTCCCTCGGCATAGATCTCATAGTCATTTGGCTTAATGCCACGGTTGCGGGCTACCAGTTCAATAAAGGTCTTATAGGTGTCCTCTACTGACATGTTGAGCATAGCCTGCTGTGAATATGGCATTTCACGGGCAATGGCTGTCAGGGCCAGCTCATTGGTGACCACACCGTCCTGATAGGCGCCATAGCGGTTAAGCAGGCGGTGGGCGCCAAAGCCAATACCGAACACGCCAATGGAGCCGGTAATGGTAGTAGGGGTGGCGTAGATCTTTTCAGCCTGAGAAGCAATCCAGTAGGCACCGGATGCAGCTGTTCCGTTCATGGAGACAATCAGCGGCTTGAGGCTGTGCTTCTGGAAAGTCTCAAGGGCACGTCTGATACGCTCTGAGGCAGTAACACTGCCGCCTGGACTGTTGAGGTACAGAACTACAGCGTTTACATTGCTGTCATTCTGGGCCTGCTCAATGAGCGGAATGATATTGTCAGGCGTAAAGTCAGTAGGTCTTTCACCAACATCCATGATTTCGCCAATGCCGTAGATAACAGCAACACGGCCACTGCCACGGACATTTTTGTTGCCCTGCTGCATACGGCGCTCAATCTGACGGGCGGCCTCACTGATAGTCTTGATCTCATCGAACTGCAGGATATTGGAAGAGTCAGCGGCGGCAATTTTATCAGCATGGCCTGCAGTTCCGACAGGGGCCGCAGTGCCGACGGCTGCTGCTCTGGCGGCTGGGCCACCTGCTGCAACATCAACACGGCCAGTTATGCTGGCTGCATTACCTGAGGCACTGGCAACAGCCGCAGTATCGGCCGCGCCAGCTGCAGAGGCGGCTGAGCCTGCTGCAGAGACTGCAGATGCAGCCGGCAGTGAGGCACGGGTGCTGGATGCAGCTGCCTGAGCAGCCTCAGGGGACAGTCCCTTGAGTACGGCAGCGGCGATACGGCCTGCAGCGCTGGACATGATGCTGCTTTCGGCGCCGCCAGGAGTATTTACTGTTTTGACATCAATCTGAGAAAGGGCGCCTACACGGGTATTGCCATTGGTGCGCATATGATGACGCATCAGATAGTCCTGGTAGGTAATGATGGCCGGACGGTAAGGGGCGTCCAGATCAACATTGACCTCCTGAGCAAGGCGCTGGAAGTAGGTATCAATAGGAGTGATTTCATCAACAAGCCCCTGAGCCAGCTGCAGCTCACCACGGCTGCCACCGACGCGCTGAATCATCTGCACATAGGTGTTGGCCTCAGGCAGGATATTGGCACGGGTGGTCTGAGGACGGGCGGCCAGAGCCTGCTTGTACAGCTCCCAGGACTTGAATGCCAGAGCCTGATACTCACGGCGGACATCATAGGACATGCCGTTGAGCATAAATGGCTCCACAGCACTCTTGAAGTGACCGGCACGGAAGATATAAGGGGTGACATTGGCCTTTTCCAGCATGTCCTTAAAGTACAGGCTGGTCATGGCAATACCACGAAAGTCGATTTCGCCCAGAGGGTCCATGACCACACGGTCAGCATGGGCAGCAATAGCGTAGGAGGCCTGATTGTATCCGTAACCTACGGTAACCACCTCACGCTTGAACTCGGGGTCAGAGCTGCGACGCTTAAGAGCACGGGCATTATCCATGGCAGTACCAATACGCTGGGCCATGGACATGTTGATTGGGCCCATGTTATCGACACTGATGATGACCTTCTTAATCTTTTCGTCATTTGCTACCAGATTAAGGGCCTTTTCAATGGCGATGATTTCATGGCTCTGGCGGCCGTAGAGGGCCTGTTCCAGTTCACGCTGAAGATTGTCAAGGCTTGATGAGCTGAATGGAACTTCGCTTACAGGACCGCTCAGGTCAAAGTACAGCACCTCGGCTCCGACAGCCTGAGTATTGATCTGCTCTACTGTATTGGATGACAGGGAAATGCCGTTTTCTGTAAGGCTCTTGACTGCCATATAGCCGCCAAAGAGCACGAAGATCATCAACAGGAAGATTATGTTGAAGACAAAATTGCGGGCAAAGGTAATCCATGAGCCTACCTTGAGCAGGAAGGCACAGACAGCACCATGCTCGTCACGGCGGCGCAGCTCATACTGATCCCATGGCACATTGACTACATTGGTTCCGCCATTGCCACCAACACCACCAGGAGCTCCATAGCCGGCACCGCCCTGACGGGCATAGCCGCCCTGAGCTGCTCCCTGACCTCCCTGAGAGTAGGAGCGCTGATAATTCTGTCCTCCAGCGCCTCCGTTCTGTCCATGGGAGCCCTGCCATGAGGAAGAGCCGTATGACTGTCCCTGACCATAGGAGCCACGGTCACGTCCATATTCATTGTTATTCTGGCCGGGTCCGCCTCGTCCATAATTCTGGTAATTACCCTGAGCGCCATTGCGTCCCTGGTTGTAATTGCCTCTCTGATCACTCATCTTTTTGAAGATCTTCCCGTTGTTGTGGAAGCTTCCCAGGTCAGGGCACTTCCATGCAGTTAAAAGGTTCTATGCTCAGTACTGTGCCTGGCACGAAAACAGGGCCAATTTTAGCACGCTGCAGTGAATAATCTGTGCTTTTGGTGCACCACAGACCAATCAAAAAATGCTAACTGGCAAAAAGCACGGACAGCACAGGATTACAATCAACAGAGCTGTGTAAATGGTTAAATAACCATATGTCATTGCTTTTCTGTCCGAATTGCCAGTGGGTGTACTGTCTTACTGATCCCGTCGATAATAAAGACCCTGACAGGGGGCCTTTTATTAGCTGAATCACCTGATAAAAATGCGCCCTGAACCACTATGTGGGCTATTACCAGTCCTCAATTACAGTCTATGGCCATAAGCCCAACCCCTGGACAAATCGCAACTGAGCAAATACAGCATTGCAAAAAAAGCTGTACTGTCAACAGTAACTTTCGTTGCATCTTAAAAGCACAATTTGATAGAAATGGCCAAAAACAGCTTTCCCTGCCAGTATTATAGATATAATTGCAAGGGCACAGCAAAGCAAGGCTGCCCGTCCGCAGAGCAGGCATCAGCCTGGTTGCACAATTGCGCGCCGCTCGCCTGCGTACCGCACACCAGAGCAGCCGCAAACCTGCGGGCCGCACGCCTGTGCGCCTCACTACTGCGCGGCGCACAGGTGCCATGATGCCTCTTTGCCAGTATCATGGCCATACAGCAATGGCCTCCGGCTGCTGCCGCCGCTGCAGCAGCCGGAGGCAGATGCCATGCACACTGTCCCAGGCATGTCTTACTTACATAAGTATGACCAGCATGCCTCTGCAGTAATCGTCATCACATAACAGCACCATAAGTCTTAAGCAAAAGACATGTGGACCATGACCGGAGCAGGCTTCCTGCACCTGCAACTGCATATGGCATCACGGGAACAGCTGGCAAAATGTCATGGTTTCGTCTCGATGCAGGTATTTGAATCGCTTTTTCGTGGTGTTGTTTTGCACTAATCAGGAGCTTTAAGAGCATTTTGCCCTTGCTGTTTTCTGGAGTAAGAAGTTCCGTTCACAGGCACGTAAACGTATGTTCAAGTGTTGATATAAGTGGACAAACAGCGCTGAAAATAAGGCATAAATTCAATCAGAGGTTTTCCGTAAACGATTGAAATTGGCCTTTTTACAGTGTCTGGCGCGGGATATAAAATGGTGGTGCCGCGTATTTTTAACGTGCATAAGGCTTGAAATGTGCATAACATATACAGGTTCAGGGCAGTGCCAGTGTGCTTTGGCGTGCTGATGCTGCAGGGATTAGTCCAGTCTGAGAACTTTCCCGTACCCAGTAGAGAAATCAATGTCCTGATACATAAGGATTAGCGAACCTGAGTCATCACAGGCATTGAAGCAGTAAAAATCAGATCGCGGATGTATGTCTGCGTTTTTTGCTGACTTGAATCACATGCTGTTTGAGAGAGAACATTCAGCACAGCTCTCCCGTCAGGGAATGGAGCTTCACAGTACAACTGAAAAGGAATTACCCTGAATGACAGGGCTTCTGTCAATGCATCATCAGGGTGTGTTTAGGACAATTTAGTGTAATTTTGGACGTCCGGTATGAGAAGTTTCGGCATTATCAAACGCCTGTACATGGGCTTTGGCTTTATCTGTGGCCTTATGATCCTGCTGGGTCTGGTGGCAGGTATCCTGGTAACCTTCGTTGACAACACCTTAAGTGATGTTAATGACGATCTTGCAGTAAAGCAGCGTCACGCTATCGATATGCGTGGTGCAGTTCATGACAGTGCCATTGCAATTCGTGATGCCGTACTGGCCCCAAACAAGTCCGATCAGCAGAAGCACCTGACAACCATCAATGCGCTGCTCAGCGACTATGCACGTGCCAGCTCCGCACTGGAGAAGATTTATTCAGCCGGTGGCGATGAGCAGCAGATGGCTCTTTACAGAGACATTAAGAATGTTGCCAACCAGCTTCCTAAGACCAGTGCCCTTCTGGACATGGTGCGCAATGATCGCGTTGATGATGCACAGAAAATGCTCATCAGCGAGGTAGGTCCTATCTATACCGAGTGGCTGGTAGTGATTAATGCCTTTATCAACAAGATTGAGGCTACCTCTCAAAGCGAAGTGGTTTCAGTACGTTCCGCCTCAAGCAATCTGTTCTATTTCATTATCTTTGGTGCCACCATTTCCATTGCCCTGAGCATTTTCATTGCCTTTACCTCTGTAGGCAGCATCAAGCGCATTGTAGGTGGTAATCCTGAAGAGGCTGTGGAGCTCATCAAGCTCTTTGCTCATGGTGACCTTACTGTTCGTAACAAGACTCAGTACCCTGAGTCCATTGCCGGTTATCTCAACCGCATGGCCGAGCAGCTGTCCAATACTATTGGCAAGATTTCCACTCTTACTGATCACCTCAATGATTCAGCTCAGTCCTTCTCCAACATTGCTAACAAGAATGCTACCTTTACTGTGCAGCAGCGTGAGGAGACCCAGAACGGTAACACCTATATTGATGACCTCATTGCCGGCGTTAACAATGTGGCCCACCTTGCTAACAGTGGTGTGAGCACTGCCAAGAATGCTACTGTAGAAACCCGCAGTGGCGATGAGGAAGTTCAGCTGACCATTTCCAGTATCAGCGGTCTGGCCCATCAGGTGGAAGAGGTTGTGGGCATTATGAATCAGCTCAACAACAACTCTCAGGAAATTGGCAAGGTTGTTCAGATCATTGCTGAGATTGCTGAGCAGACCAACCTGCTGGCTCTTAACGCTGCTATTGAGGCAGCCCGTGCCGGAGAGCATGGCCGTGGCTTTGCCGTGGTAGCTGATGAAGTACGTGCTCTTGCTGGTCGCACCAAGGAGTCCACCAACGGCATTATCGATCTGATTAAGACCAATCAGGATCAGACTCAGCACGCCGCCACCGCCATGGAGAAGTCCAATGAGCAGGCTAACAGCGTAGTAGAGCAGGCACAAAAAGCTGGTGTATCTCTCAACTCCATTAATGCCGGTGTTAACGAGATTCAGGATATGAGCACTCAGATTGCTCAGGCTGCCAGCGATCAGAACAGCATTCTGGTAAAGGTAAGCTCAGCCTTTGAGCGCATCAGCAATATGGCTGACAGCGGCAATGAGGCCTCTCAGCAGATTGCCGAGCTTTCCAACAAGCTCATCGAGCAGTCCAATGAGTTAAAGCACCTGACCTCATCCTTCAAGTACTAATACCGCCAGGCTGCCCCCCATGGCAACAGATGATGCTGTTGCCATGGGGCAGCCATGTACAGGGCCACCCAGCCAAAGCGGTGGCCACCACCAGAGCCCGCCCGGCCCCATGCCCGGCGGGCTTTGTTGTTCCTGAACCATCATACTTACACGGCAATGACTCCCCCGAAAGAATACTGATGCAGGTAACAAGGTGACACAAAACTCAGTAACCTGCTGATATATTTCACAAAGTATTTTATAAACTGTATTGCATGAATACATATGACAGACCGCAACATCATGGCAGGCTCACCAGCAGTAAACTGTAACTGTAACTGTAACTGTAACTGTAACTGGTACTGATACTTGTTATCTTTTAGCTTTGTATTTATAAAATATTTTATATAAATAATTTACCAGGTGAGAGGACCAGTATGTTTTTCCCAGGAAGTGAGGCTGCAGGCATGAAAAAAGGCCCATCCTTTAAAGGGATGGGCCTTTTTCAGCTAACACTGGTCGCAGGCACATTAATAAATGCGCGTATGACCAGATGTATTAGCCGAGCAGAGACAGACCAAGCTGTGGACGGGTGTTGGCCTGCATGAGCATAGAGGTGGCAGCCTGCTGAATAATGGACTGCTGGCTCAGGTTGGCGGACTCTTCGGCGAAGTCTGCGTCACGAATTCTGCTGCGGGCATCAGCCTGGTTGGCAGAGACGTTAGCCTGGTTGCGGATGGAACTTTCCAATCTGTTCTGGATTGCACCTAGTCCAGCGCGCTGACCGTCTACTGCACCAATCATCTTGTCCATTGCAACAATGATATTGTCAATCTGGTCTGCAGTTGCCAGCTTAATCTGACCTGTTGCCTTATCATACATCTTGTCAAAGTCGGCAACCTGACCCAGATCTGCAATCTTGGACATTTTCATTGAGTTAACAGTGAACTCAATAGTATCACCCTTGTTAGCGCCTACCTGAAGAGTCATCTTGCCAGTATCCTTGGCACCACCGGTGCTGTAGATATCAGCATCGGTACCGCCACCGTCCAGAACGGTCTTTCCACCAAAGGTGGTCTTCTGGGCAATACGGTTAATTTCAGCTGACAGGGCAGTAGCTTCCTTTTCCAGAGCGGTACGGTCTTCAGCGGTGTTGGTACCGTTCTTGGCCTGAACAGCCAGGGTACGGATCTTCTGCAGCATGCCGGTGATTTCGTTCATGCCGCCTTCAATGGTCTGAGCAAGAGCAATACCGTCAGAGGCATTGCGGTTACCCTGGTTGAGACCATTAATCTGAGTGGTCAGACGGGAGCTGATCTGTAAACCGGCAGCGTCGTCCTTGGCAGAATTAATTCTCAGACCTGAACTGAGTCTCTGGTAGGTGGTGGTCAGCTGATTCTGAACATTATTCAGATATCTACGGCCATTGAGTGATGACACGTTTGTATTTACATAAACTGCCATTCTTATCTCCTTATTTCTCTGAATTAAAGCAAGGTACTTTACAAAATAACTTATACAGAAACCGTTTTTAGTTGCTGCATTTGCTTTACAAATACTTATGTATTCTCAGCAATGTACCTTGCTGGTACCAGAATCTATGACAGTTAAATTCTGTCAGATCTGGTGGCGCAATATAAATGCGCAAATGGCGTTATGGATTAGCCGAGGAGGGACAGACCAAGCTGTGGACGGGTGTTGGCCTGCATGAGCATAGAGGTGGCAGCCTGCTGAATAATGGACTGCTGGCTCAGGTTGGCAGACTCTTCGGCGAAGTCAGCGTCACGAATTCTGCTGCGGGCATCAGCCTGATTGGCAGAGACGTTAGCCTGGTTGCGAATGGAGCTCTCCAGTCTGTTCTGCATTGCACCTAGTCCGGCGCGCTGACCATCTACAGCTGCGATCATCTTATCCATGGCCTCGATGACCTTGTCAATCTGATCTGGAGTAGCAATCTTAATCTGGCCGGTGCCCTTATCATACATATTGCCAAAGTCCTGTACACCGCCTAAATCAGCGATCTTGGACATCTTCATGGAGTTAACGGAAAACTCAATAGTATCGCCCTTGTTGGCGCCTACCTGAAGGACCATTTTGCCCTTATCACCAGGATTTGCGCTGCTGTAGATGTCGTTGGCAGTGCCGCCGCCGTCCAGAACAGTTTTGCCACCGAAAGTGGTCTGTGAAGCAATACGGTTGATTTCAGCTGACAGTGCAGTAGCTTCCTTCTCCAGAGCGGTACGGTCTTCAGCGGTGTTGGTACCGTTCTTGGACTGAACAGCCAGAGTACGGATCTTCTGCAGCATGCCGGTGATTTCGTTCATGCCGCCTTCAATGGTCTGAGCAAGAGCAATACCGTCAGAGGCATTGCGGTTACCCTGGTTAAGACCATTAATCTGAGTGGTCAGACGGGAGCTGATCTGTAAACCAGCAGCATCGTCCTTGGCAGAATTAATTCTCAGACCTGAACTGAGTCTCTGGTAGGTTGTAGTCAGCTGATTCTGAACATTATTCAGATATCTGCGGCCATTGAGCGATGACACGTTTGTATTTACATAAACTGCCATTGTTATCTCCTAAGTTCTCATATCTCTCAAGGTACTTTATAAAGTAAATTGTGCAGTATTCATGCAAAACTGCACTTTCTTTAAATGAACTTATATGTTTCCAGAAGTGTACCTTGCAGGTACCAGACAGTGTTACAGGGCAATGCTGTAAGGTCTGGTGGCGCAATCTTGCATGCGCAAATGGCGTTATTAATTAGCCGAGCAGGGAAAGACCAAGCTGTGGACGGGTGTTGGCCTGCATGAGCATAGAGGTGGCAGCCTGCTGAATAATGGACTGCTGGCTCAGGTTGGCAGACTCTTCGGCGAAGTCAGCGTCACGAATTCTGCTGCGGGCATCAGCCTGATTGGCAGAGACGTTAGCCTGGTTGCGAATGGAGCTCTCCAGTCTGTTTTGTAAAGCGCCAAGACCGGCACGCTGACCATCAACAGCACCAATCATCTTATCCATGGCGTCAATAATGCTGTCAATCTTGGTTGCGTCGCTAAGCTTGATCTGGCCGTCAGTCTTGTTATAGAGCTGGTCAAAGCCCTGTACGCCGCCTAAGTCTGCGATATTAGACATCTTCATAGCGTTGACTTTGAAATCAATGCTATCGCCTTTGTTTGCGCCAACCTGAAGAGTCATGGTGCCGACCTTATTAGCGCCACCACCACCAGTGCTGTAGATATCGTTGGCGGTACCGCCGCCGTCCAGAACGGTCTTGCCACCAAAGGTGGTCTTCTGGGCAATACGATTGATTTCAGCTGACAGGGCAGTAGCTTCTTTTTCCAGAGCGGTGCGGTCTTCAGCAGTGTTGGTGCCGTTCTTGGCCTGAACAGCCAGAGTGCGGATCTTCTGCAGCATGCCGGTGATTTCGTTCATGCCGCCTTCAATGGTCTGGGCAAGAGCGATACCGTCAGAGGTATTGCGGTTACCCTGGTTCAGACCATTAATCTGAGTGGTCAGACGTGAGCTGATCTGTAAACCGGCTGCGTCATCCTTGGCAGAATTAATTCTCATACCAGAACTGAGTCTCTGGTAGGTTGTGGTCAGCTGATTCTGTACATTATTAAGATATCTACGGCCATTGAGCGATGACACGTTTGTATTTACATAAACTGCCATTTTATTTCCTTATTCTCATTCTCAGGCAAGATACTTTACAAATGACTATATACAGGATTCCTTTGCGGAAACCTGCATCTACTCCAGACCTGCTGAACAGTTGTCAGTAAGGTATCTTGCGCTTACCAGCAGCTTTCTGCAGTGAAAAGCTGTTTGTGCTGGTTGCAATACACATAATATCGGGGCACATATTTCCATCTTTACCCACGATTTTTAATCCGAGCCGATAAATTGGCACATTGGTGCTGTTCAGTGGGATTATTTTCTGTGTAAACCATCTTGCCTTAATTTAAGTATGTAGATACATGTTTTCGGTCTGTGATATCTATGCGGTTTCCATGACATAACAAGCGTTTGCGACTGCTTTGTGCTGGCTTATTTATGGTCCATGTGCTTGTATGGAAGTGTGCAAAAACGTGCCTTTCCTAGATACATAAAATATGGTATATTAGATATCAGAAACAGTCAGAAAACACAGCTTTTTTGTTTTCCCCAACAGTATGGCTATATCGATACTCTGACTTGCCTGTTTCAATCATCATTCATAAGGTGCAGCGGGATGATCTGGCGTGGGCTTGTTTGCCTTGCGTGGCTTTGTCCTGGTTGTTCAGAACATCATTCATAAGGTGCAGCGGGATGATCTGGCGTGGGCTTGTTTGCCTTGCGTGGCTTTGTCCTGGTTGCTTCAATCATCTTTCGTAAGGAGTGGCATGCTCTCTTTGTGTGCTTTACCTGCTGTCAGGCAGTGCTACGGGAGAGGGCTGCACATTTGCATTTACCAACTTCTTATTCGTCTTTCTGAGTTTTTAACATTGCGCAGCAGTTCATACTGGTACTGGCCTGATGGGCATCAATCGTGCATGCATGTTATAGCCTGTCATCAATTACGACTGTTACAGGAAACAGCATATACAGCTGCAAGAAGACCTTCCCCGGCATGTGGGGCTCATAAAGAGGCGTGCCTGTTCTCTTTTTCAGTCCTTGCCTCAGTGGGAAAGGGAGAGTTTTTTCTCTTTTGTGAGCATTTAAAGTAGACACTGTGTCCCAAGGCAAATTCTTGCTGTAAATTTTGCCGTCAGGGCAACAGTTATGTTCGCAAATCTATTCTTCAGTAAGGGATGCTGTGCTCAGGAGACGCAGGGACGTTGTCTGCGAAAAACACATATTGGGGTAAGCATATGGGTGAGTGTCTCAAGTCCTGTGTGGAAGAGCTCTACAGTGAAGAGCTGGATGCTTTGCGCGCCTGCTGTCAGGGGGTTAGACCTGATGGCTGGATGCTTACGCCTGCTGCTGTCAGAGATTTCATTCTGGGACGCACGCAGCCTCTTGTTTATCAGGGCAAAAGGGTGCGTGTCAGCACCAAGTTCTTTGGCAATGACGAGCTGGTTAGCAACTGTATCAGTACCCTTGCCTCAGGACGTAATGTCCTGCTTGCCGGACTTCCTGGTACAGGTAAGTCATGGCTCTCAGAGCTGCTGGCCGCAGCCGTGAGCAATAACAGCCGTAATATCATCCAGGGCACAGCCGCCCTTAAACCCTCAGTACTGCGTTACTCCTGGAACTGCGCTGTAACAGCAGCAGTCGGTCACGTGCCTGACGCTCTTATTCCTGCTCCTTTGTTCCGTGGCATGCAGGAAGGCATTATTACCCGCTTTGAGGAAATATCCCGCACCTGTCAGGAAGTTCAGGACACCTTGCTGTCCATACTTTCCAGGCGCCATATCACCATCCATGAATTTGCCCAGCCTCTGTGTCTGAGAGCATCAGGGGGCTTTGCTGTTATTGCCACAGCCAACACAGCTGATCCGGGAACCTTCCCAGGTCAGGCATTGCAGGCCTTGTTTGATGTTTACACAGTAGAGCCGGTCAGGGATACACAGGTAAAGCTGCGTATGATGGAAAGCGAGGTCATTAACAGCTCAAAGGACAGAATGGAGCTTACAGCTGACAGATCAATGCTTGATCTGGTGATGTCCGTTTATGACGACATCAGAAGCGGCCGTGCCTTTAATGAGCTGCAAGGGCATCAATATCCTGGCTTTGGAGCCTCTGATTTATCGGCTGTGGCTGCCTTTGCCTCGGTTTCTTCAGCAGCGCCCGCCCTGTCACCGCATCAGGCTGTTTCCTGTCCGGTAAAGAATCTGGTAACGGAAAAGTCAGCAGAACCAGACACGCACGCCTCCGACAGTGGCGTACCGAATGACTCAAGGCGCGAGGACAGTCTTACAGATTCAAAACCTTAGCAGCTCATAATACTGGGGCAGAAACATATACATGGGCATGGTAAAGGACCGGTGCTGGGACAGCAGGCAGAAAGAAAAGCTCATGACCATGGTATAGGCCCGGTGCTGGAACAGCAGGCAGTAAGAAAAGCTCATGACCATGGGCCTGTCAGCAAGTCCTGGTCATGGTCCGGGACGGCGTCAGATAGCAGATTAAGTTTGTTTTCATACATCACACACCGCAGATATGGGAGTGCACAATGGCTTCGCGTCATGGTTTATTTGAGCAGTCAGCTGAGCACAGCTCATTTGCTGCGGCCGGCGCACGCCCTGAAGACAGACAGAGCAGCAGTGCTGACCATGACCGCCACTTCAGACATAAGCCCTTTACTGACATTTCCTCTGCCAGCTCCTGTGGCAGTGACACTGATATCACCAGACCTGAGGCTGCTCAGCTGGGACCTGGTGATGCTGACCTGAATCTGCTTTGCTCCCTCAAAGAAAACAGCATCCATACCCATACCCAGCAGCAGTGGTGTGAGCTCATGAAAACTCCTATGAGCAACGGCCTTCCTGCCTGGCTGTCTCCTGAGTTCATGTCTGAGCATGCTGCAAAAGCTCTTGATTTTGACAGCGACGTCCTGCTGGTTCCTGTGCGCCACAGCTCCATGGCTGTTTCTCTTCATCTGCCACGTATCATTGAAGCTTACCGGCCTGATCTGGTTGCCATGGAGTTTGGCCCTGCTCTCAAAGAGCACTTCAAAGATCTCACCCACCCTGAGCTCAAACCACCAGTAGCCATTGTGATGTCCTCTGATGTAGGAGCCGCATGCTACAGGAATGTGTCACCAGTGGCGGAGTCTGCAGGGGGAGCTTCAGGCTCATCAGACGGGGCATCTTCAAGCGCATCAGACAACTCATCCCCAGGCTCATCAGAAAGCCCATCAGCTTCAGGCCGTGATCTGCTGACAGAGCACTGCTACTGTAATTCATCTGTCACAGGTAGTGATGACAGCTCATCTGAGATGTCTGAGATGTCTGAGATGTCTGAGATGTCTGAGATGAAAGTTATAGGATCCTATCCGGTGCTGAGCTGCTCGCCTGAGTACACCATGCTGGTTGAGGCCCGTCGCCGCAATATTGATATTGAACTTATCGATCTTGATGCTGATGAAATGCTCTGGCTTGAGGAGCGTTATGGAGGCGCCGGATCAATTGATGGTGACGTCATGGCGGCCCATGGCGGCAGTGTCTTTGATGCTGTGAGCAGCCTTGAATTCAGCAGGGTACTGCTCAATGCTGACGGATCACATGAGCGCAGCCTGTTCTGGAATAAGCGCTTTGAAGCCAATGCTCTTGGCATGAGCAGCATGCAGTATCTGCATGAGTTCTATATCCATCTGTACAGCCTGTACCGCTTTGCCCGTGATGAGATCAGCTCCGTTGTTATTCAGCAGCGCGAGCGCAACATGCTTGCTCACATCGCCCGCGCCCGTCGAGCCCATAAACGCATCATGGTGCTGACAGGAGGCTTTCATACCATCTCTCTTTGTGACTGCCTGCACTTTAACAAGCCTGCAGCTGCACCTGTCTTCATTCCATCTTTCAGGAAAAAAGCCTGTATTATTCCGTATTCTTTTGATTACGCTCATAAGTGTGGTCAAAGCGGCCCTGGCATAGAGTTCCCTTATTACTATCACAGGCTTCATCAGGCCATAACCAGCACTACAGCCTTTTATCCACGCCCGCACATAAGCCATGATGTCCTTGCCAGCACATCCTCCTGCACCAGCACCACAGACTGTGCTACGGCCGCTCCGGTGAATCATGAGGCGCCTGCTGCTCCTGCTGCTCAGTCACACTTACCCGTCGTGCAGGCCCGGCCACTGGCTGGTGCTGCAAACAGCACTGCAGCTCAGGTATGCGGTGAGCGCGAAGGAGCCGTGCCTGAAGGAGCTGTACCTGAATGTGCCGTACCTGAAGGTACAGCCGAAAGAAGTGTTCAACACACTAAGCCATCGGCCAGGCAGCGTGATGCCTGGCTGCATTACCGTGCTGATATCAGGGAAATTGAGCGCGCGGTGCGCTCGGTAAACTTCCACTTTATGTCTGCAATCAGGGATGAGCGCGGTGATGAGGTGGGCGTTGCTACCTTGCTGGAGTGTGAAAAGATTATGCGTGGCCTGGCAGCCTTGCGCGGGCTGACTGTGCCTTCGGTATATGACCTTATTGATGCCGTGATCTCCACCTTTATCAAGGAAGAGCTTACTGAGGATAACGCCGTAGTTAAAAACACCATGGCAGCTCTTAATGCTCTGCATATGGGATCAGTACCGACTGATATCAGCGTACCTGCCCTGTGGCGTGACTTTATGCAGCAGGCTGTGCGCTTTGGTATCAGTCTTAAGGACAAGCATGAGCATTCAGCCCAGATAGATATCTGTGCCGGGCGCGAGCAGCTGCTCTTCAGTCAGTTTATTGCCCGCAGTGGCTTTATAGCACCGTCTTTTCTGACATCTTTTCCTCAGATGCGCAGCCGCTCCGGAACAGTGTCCTCATATGAGCAGGTCAGCTGGAGTTTTAATGAAGATGCCATACGTACTCTGATTGGCCTCAGTCATACAGGTAGCAGTGTGGAGCATGCCTGTATTACCAGGATCTCAGGTCAGCTTGAGCATTACACTCACGATATAAGACAGCTGTGCGCCCTTTTCATAAGTTCACTTAATATGGGCCTTACTGAACATTTCATGAGTCATAAAGACCGTATAGCCCAACTGATATCAGAGTCCTCATGCATAAGTGATATTGGAGAGTCTCTTGATGAGCTTAACAGCTACAGCGTGCTGGTAAAGACGGGAATTTGCGGATCTGACAGCTGGCAGTACCTTATCGACGCTCTTTTGCGCCGCTATCTTGAGGTGCTTGGTGAGACCGGCATGGTTGCCGGGGAGAGCAGGCAGGACTTTATTGCCTGTGCACTGCGTATTGACTGGTACTTCTCCCGCAATGAGCATCTGTATGATGAGTACCTGAGGGCACTTGAAACTGTGGTGTCTGACAGCAGGCTCAGACCTTTCATTACCGGTACTGCCCTGGCTTTACTGCAGATCAATGGACACCTCAAGGTACAGCTAAATGGACAGCTCAATGATCGTTCCTCTAGTGAAAGTTCAGGTCATATGACACTGAGCATAGCCGATGCTGTCAGTGATGCCTGTCTGCGTGAGGAGCTGCTCTATGCCCCGGCTCATATAGCCATGACCTCGGCATATCACAGAGACGGCCTTAATATGCTCATAAACGACCTCAGTCAGGTTCTGTCATGATCCCTGATGTAATCTCCACCAGGTGAAATCATAAGAGTTTGCACACAAATAATGGACACAGTGAGTAATGGGCACAATGCTTTTCATTGCAATGCCATTACTTTTGATGCAATGCCCCCAGGCGTAGTACATCCCACCAAATGCCCTGACCCGGGCAGTCTGGTCCTGTCATACCTGAGCACCTGCTTAAAAGGAGTGACAGTGCCGGTCAGGGCAGGGTAATGCAATGGCCATGGCATCAGCCATGAATCTGGTCGGGGCTCAAAGAAGCGGTCAGGAAATGTAGTGACATAAAATGGGCCTGGTCCATGGCTATAGCCATAGTCCGTGCTCAAATAAGCGGTCAGGAAGTGTAGTTACAGGGCAATTCCCATGGCGATGCCCATATCAAAGGCCATGGTCGGGTCTCAAAGAAGCGGTCAGGAAGTGTAGTGACAGGGAATGGGCCATGTCCATGGTCACAGCCATGAATCTGGTCGGGGCTCAAAGAAGCGGTCAGGAAGTATAGTGACAGGGAATGAGCCTCGTCCGTGGCTATGGTTGTGGTTCCGGGAGGCCATAAGGAAATGTAATTACAGGGCAATGCCCATATCAATGGTCCTGGTCGGGACTGAAGAAGCGATCAAGAAAGGCAAAGTGGGGCATGAGCAGCTGGACTACCGGTCCTGTTATCACTGATCCTGTAATCGAGCCCTCATGTACTCCCGTAATCACACTCATGTCTGACTGCCATAGAGATACTGCTACGGCAATGAGAACGAAAGACAGGTCAAAGATCAGCTTTACCGTTCCTAAACGGTAATTACGGCTGCGGGCATAGAGCACCACAAGCCCGTCGCTGGGAAGCATGACCACACTGGCGCGCGTTTTCAGGGTAATACACAGTCCAATGTTGTTATTTATATTCTGTTTTAGAAAGTATCTGTACAGAACATGGTATTTGAACATGGATGAAGTGTATGAAGGCGACAGGCTGCGTCCCTGTGCCTTTCAGTAACTTAAATACTGCAAAGTCGCAAGTGGCGGGCTCACTCAGAAAGCATGTGGGCAGGGAATTCTGCATTTAGCCGGAGCTGTCAGGCAGCACATGGGATCTGTAATTTGATCATGGTACGGAGCTGTCAGGATAACAGCGGGCATGGGGATTGTTAGAGTGGCAGGCTTAGTCAGGAGGCATTGCGGTCATGGAGATGTCGCCCTCAGCGGTGCCGAGGCGGTCAGGAGGCAAGTGGAAATACCTGATATGGCACTTAACGGTAATGCAGGCGCGTATGAAAGACAGTCATGCCCTTGTTGCCTTGAGCGTATATGCTGCGTACATGCCTTGAAGTGATATTAGGGTCTGACCGGGCAGAACCTGACATGGTGACATGTTGACATCAGGGTACTGTAAAAAGCATCAGGGGACAGAGTGTATGGCACTTGTGTCCCCTGATTGATGTTCGGGCAGTCTGGTACAGGCGGCTGTCCGTGACTGCTGTCTCCTGCCGGAGGCTGGATGGTCAGACTGTGTTATTTGGCGGTGCCGGCGGAGGCGGCCTCAGCTGCGTGAGCCTTGAGGTCATCGGAGATGTCGTAGCCGAACCACTTGTTGGAGATCTTTGCGAACTCACCATTTTCAATGATACGGTCCAGACCTTCGTTGATGAGGCTGAGCAGTTCTTTGTTGCCCTTGCGTACGGCAATGCCATAGTACTCGTTCTGAGCGGAGGTAATATCGCGTGATACTACGATTTCCTGGTTCTTTGGATTCTGGGCAAGGAAGAAGTCGTTAACAGGACGGTCGTTTACTACTACGTCACAGCCACCGTTCTGCAGCTCAAGATAGGTCTCAGGTGGGGAGTTGAACTGCTTGAGCTGAGGGTTCTTGAGAGTCTTCTGCAGGTACAGAGCACCGGTGGTGCCAATCTGGGTGCAGATTTCTGCGCTGGAGATCGACTCAAAGGAGCTGTAGCGGGAGGCATCATCCTTCATAACCAGATAGGTCAGACCACAGCGGTAGTATGGGTCGGAGAAGTCAACGCGCTCGGCACGCTCAGGGGAAATGGTAAAGCCTGAGATGATGAGGTCAATGTTGTTGGTAATCAGGGTAGGGATAATGCCGTCAAAAGGATAACCCTTCATGTCTACGGTATAGCCCATTTCCTTTGCGATGGCATGAATAAGATCCACGTCAAAGCCGATAAGGTTACCCTTATCATCTGTGTAGGTAAAAGGGGCAAAGGCAGCATCACAGCCTACCTTGAGCACCTTGTTGCCGGCATTGCTTACACCGGTGTCACCGGCGGCGACAGCAGTACCTGCTACGCTAAGACTCATGGCCACACCCATGGCCATTGCGGATAATTTATTCACGGTACCCATTAAAGGTCTCCTGCTCAAAAGCGATACAGCACTGAATTTCCCGTCCGGCTGGGCCTGAGGGACTCAAAACAGTGGAGGTGAAATTCCAGATTCTATGGGGCCTTACGTCTGTCTGCCGGGCATTTCTAAATTAAAAGGATCCTTAGTGGGCAGGACCGTCAACAACCTGCAAAGACTTCAGGGCAGAGCCGGCAAAGCCTGTTGTGCTTCTCTCTGGAGCTGCAGGGGCAAAGACCTGAGGCCTGCGGTAACAGCATAGAGCTCAGACGTGGCATAAACAGGCATAATTTTATCCCAAAATCATTTTAAAGCCCTTTTATTGAGCAAAAAACACTGAGGGAGAAAAAAATGAGCGCAAACAGTGCGTCTTGCCCTTAAAGAGTTCAATATGACATTTCACATCGTGGCAGTGCCATTACTTTTCAGCTCATAACTGACTGCCAGTCTCTGCCATATAGTGCACCGCGCCGCCCCTGGCGCTCAGTCCGACCTGGCACGGCAGCTCCCCGCGCACTTATGACTCAGCCGTCCGGATGCCTGCACTACAGTATGGCAGCAGCTGTTAACCACCAAAATAACAGGAGCGGCCGGCATCCAGCGCCGGACAGGGATCCTGAGCACTGTTTAGATGAAAGCAGCCTGGCGCCATCAGTCCACTGCGCAGATACGCATGTATCTGACCTGAGCATACTGTACTGGGCACAAAGGACAATACAGTAGCCTGGTGAGCGGGCGCTGCCAGATACCGGGGGGACGGTACTGTCTATTTCTGTGTATTATCACGGCAGCATATACAACACCTGCTCAATGTGGGGGCCTGACTGTGCCCTGCTTTATGAGTGTGGGTGAGCAACTTTGCCTGGGGCAGATGTGCCGCGCATGGCAGTACTGACGCAGCACTGCCACTCATTGGAGGGCTTGCTGAGTGTGGAGAACAACTTTGTCAGGGGATGCAGTGCCGCGCTTGGCAGTGCTGACGCAGCGCTGCCACTAATTGGGAGCTTGCTGAGTGTGGGACCTCTCTTTGCTTTTCTTGATCAATGGAATGTTGTGGCCGACTGTGCTTGCCTGTTGAAGCGGCGTCTGCTGGTCTGTGGCTGGCTGAGCTTTCTTTTTGTCCACCTCGGGAAATGTGCTGTGTGTTGTGAGCTGTTGCCAGCTGATACTGGGGAGCTGGTGCGGGGGAATGCGCATTTTCATCACCTGGCGTCAGCATGATGAGCTGGCCCCTATAATGAGCATAGTATGCACAGAAACGGGGTTCTGCATTGTGCAGTCTTTATCCCTGCCTTGTGGACTCTCCATGGCCGGTGTCAGCCATTACTCTGTCTGCTGCAGTGCCAGTCTGGTCATACTGATACGGAGCGTATCGATCTTATGTGCCATGACTTACCCGTTGATTGCTCATTTGCCCTGATTTGCTGAGAGGATTGAACATGCCAGGATTTGCTCACTTTCTGTACTTTTTGCTTACCTCACATATTAACGATCCCTGTGGTGATGACAGAGAAGAGGGCCTTGATTACAGCAGCGAAAATGATGCGGCCGCTGATAGTCGTGATAAGGCCGCCGAGCTGCTGCGCACTTCCCTGAGAGCTGCCGTAGTGGCTGCTGCGGGCAAGGAGAGCACCTATGGCTGTTATCAGGCTGGTCTGGACATAGTCAATGGCATGAAGCCTGATGACAAGAACCGTGTGCTCTTTGATGACAGTGACCGTAAGAGCACCTGTGTGTTCATGATACGTGCGGCCTATGATCTGGCTGCCATGCTCGACGAATGCTGTACTGCCTCCCAGCGCCGTATCAGTGTGGGCGATGTTGATGCCAGAGACCTGCTTATTGTCATGATGGCTGCAGCCTTAACTGACCGTGACATGGTGCTCAGCGATGATGCCCAGGTAAAGGGCAGCACTGATGATACCTTCCTTGTAAGCTCACAGACCTTAAGCGGCAGTATTCAGAGCACTGTAGACAAGGTCTTTGCCGGTGGCGGCGGAGCTGTCAGCGTCAGCAGCTGCTCTATTAGCAAGGGCATCAGCTCAGGTCGTGGCACCTGTGCCGAGGAAGAAGAGGGCGCTGGTGAAAGCGCTGCTGCCATGTTTGATCTTCTGCACATAGGTGATCTGGCCAAAAAGGCAGTTAACTCTACCAGCAGTGTAATCATTGAGGGCTCAGCATCAGCAGGTGGCTCTGATGCATCTGCAGGCGGCCGCTGGAGCTTTGAGCAGCTGCTGCGTGAGATCTTCATGTTCCGTGAGCGTATTGATATGGAGACCAGAGGCGTACTGACAGCCTCTACTGTCAGCAGCCATTCTTTCCATGGTCTGTTTATGGGCGTGCTGCTGCCTGCCGTATCAGGCATGTACATTATCAGAACCCGGGTTAAGGATTTAAGTGCCCATGGTCAGCATGAGGACATCAGACATATGCTGGTAACCTCTCCTGCTTTCCTCAATGACGTTGATATGGATGATGATGCCCCTGATCTTGCCCTGACAGTGTCATCAGGCAAGGGCCTTGATGTGGATCTGGCAGCAGACGTTCATGACTGGAGTCAGGCACCTGTGCTCGATGTGCTGGTTAACAATATGGCAGGTATTGTTGCCATCAGGGAAAACCCTGAAAGCCGTAAGGACTTCAAGGCCTTTGCCGGTATCAGCATCACCTCCGAGGGCAGCCGCGCAACAGTACGCTGCTCCATGCACGAAGGTGAGATCACTCTGAGCGAAAATCTTGAGTTCATCGCCCCGGGCCGCTTTGTCATCAGCTGACAGCCCGACACGGTCCGGTAAGTCCAGGGTTCTCCTGGATTTTCAGCTCCCTTGAGGCATATGCCCCACATCCAGAGCCACAGTCATGGCATATGCCCCAGAGCCACAGTCATGGCATATGCCCCAAAGCCACAGCCATGACAAATGCCTTGTCATAGCCATACTTCAGTGACTGCACTTGCCTGTGATGACCTTTTAGTAATGACTTCTCAGAGCTTCAGGAACAGTTAACTGGGCTGAGACTTAAGGCGCATGTATCTGACAGAGCAGGCACTATTTCATACCTTTATGGTCATGGACGAGTGCCTGTTTTGCTTTGAGCCCAGGCAAAGGCTGAATAAAGACAAGACGGGCTTACAGTCGTACCTGTATGACGCGGCCATACTGACAGACAGGTAATGCAGCAAGGGCATGGCAGCAGGCAGGTCAGGCAGCAAGGGCATGGCAGCAGGCAGGTCAGGCAGCAAGGGCATTGGGGCAGTCAGGTCAGTGCATAAAAGAGCCGGGGATATATTTCAATCAGAGGGGCGCTGCATAAATGCTTTTGATGGCCTGATGACACTGGGAGCCTGCCTTATGGCAATTGACTGCAGTTATTATGTTGTCATGATGCTTGCCTGACAGTACGCTCTTTAAGCATAATGGCCCTTGAGTGTTATTTTCTGCATAATGCAGGGCCGTCATTAAGGATACGGCATTTGAGGTGCACAGTATTTAATAACATGCAGATCCGGGTACACGGTACTTTGCTTTTTTATCAGATGACATAAAGCCAGGAAGGTCAATGCACAATCAGACAACTAACAGCCAGTCCCCGGATCAGATCTCACCAGTTCCGCACTCTGCGCACTATGGGCATAATGAGGTCACTGACATCCTGAGCTCTGACGGAGACTTAACTGCAGGTATCAGTGAGTATGATGACCAGATAATTGAGCCTGAGGCCATTGATCCTGTGCCCTCATCTGCAGGCACTGGCCTTGCTGCCAGAGCCGCCCGCGCCTATCAGAGCACCATGAGTGCCCACAGCTCTTCCCGTCAGGGCAGCCATATCGATGCCTGGGATGATGACGCTCCGTCCTTTACTCAGACAAATCAGCACAGCGCTTTCACCGCCTCTGACAGCAACAGTGACCACTCCCGGTCCCACCATGCAGCCTCTGCCCATGGCTATGGCCATGGCAATGCCCGTGACAATGAATCTGTCCATGACTATGCCCATGACAATGAACCTGTCCATGGCAATGCCCGTAACAATGAGCCTGTCCGTGACCACGGACACTTATATGAAAATGACAGCGAAGCCAGCTATGAGTCTTATCAGGATGATTCAGGGCTGGCCATTCAGACATACGGCGCAGCCAGTGCCGACTATTCAGTCAGTGCAGACAGTTCGGCCAGCGCATCAGGTGCCGACCACTCATCCAGCGCATCCAGTGAAGTCAGTTCAGCCAGTGCAGAAGATTCGGCCAGCTCAGCAAGGGCCGATCATTTTGACAGCCGCATGCCCCTCAGGAATGAAAATGCTCCATCCTCAGTAAGTGACAGTATTGAGCGTGAACAGGAGTTTGGTGCGGGCGCTGCAGTATCAGCTGAAGCTGCTCAGGCGGCTGAGGCTGAGGATCAGGCCGGCGCTCAGGCAGCCGGGCTCGAGGCCTTATCTAATGACTCCGGGCCATCAGCTTCAGATGCTGGCAGTGAGCACCTGGCAACGGCAGCGGCAGCGGCTGCCGAAGGGGATGTCGGCCGTGAGGAAAATGCCGTTGTACAGCCGGCAGCTGATTTACAGAAGTCTTACGAATGCCTTTGCTCTGATGCCCAGGGCTCAGGTAATGACTCTGATTATGGCTCTGATGATGACAAGGCTGAGAGTGGTCATTTAGATGCCGGCGCCGGAGGGGATAAGCTGCAGAGGTTTTTTGATTCGGGCATAAGCCCGGTCAGCACTGCCGGGCAGGAAGTACAAAGTGATGCCCGGAGCAGTAAGAATAATCAACAGCCAGAAAGTGGCGGCAGTCAAAGCATCCGCCATGGGGAGAGCAATTTTATGAGTGAAGAACAGACAGCAGTCAGGCAGGATCAGGCGCAGCCTGATCTTTCTGGCGCTGCTGCAGATACCGCCAGCCCGCAGGGTGCCGCAGGTTCTGTCCCTCAGGGCAACTGGGCGTCCATGCCTGGCGGTGCCACTGTACCGCCATATCCATGGGGGGCCCGTCCTACGGTACAGGGCATGTATCAGGCCCCAGGTCAGGGCCAGATGCCTCAGGGCATGGTGCCGCCTGGCATGCCGCAGTCAGCCCAGCCGGGCATGCCACCTGGCATGATGCCAGGCATGCCTTTCCCGCCTGGCTTTTATGGCATGCCGGGCCCTCAGGGCTCTCAAATGCGCTTTGCGCCATGGCCTTATCCGCCTCAAATGGCCATGGCCATGGGCATGCCTTATGGCCAGCCTCACCCCGGTACTGGCGCTCAAGGTTCTGCTCTACAGGGAGCTGGCGCACAGGCAGCCCCCGTCAAGGGTAACGGGCACGATAATGCAGCCCCGGGAGATGTCGCTCATTTGGCTGATGATAATGCCTCTGCTCAGAGCAGGGGCGCAACAGGTGCTCAGGGCGCAATAGAGCAGGCTCAGTCCATGGCTCAGTCAATCGCGCACGCCCCTGGCCAGACTGCCCCTCAAACTCAGGTTCATGCACATGCCGACAGCCATGCCCAGCCTCAGCACAGAGCTGCAGTATCTGCTCCATTTAATGGCTCTGATCAGCCTCATGGCCCTCAGGGACAGACTGTCAGTGACTACAGCCAGCATCCAGGCATGCCCGGTCGCGATGAACTTGCCCGTGGTCCGGGAGCTCACAAAGGCGCTTATAACGCAGCGGGAGCTGCAGCTGTAGCCCCTGGCCCGGCTGGCACTGTAAGAGTCACTGTTTCACCTGGCAACGGATCAGGCAGAGGCCCTGGCAATTACGCCGGCAATGGCAACGCCGCATTCTCAGCAGGAGGATCAGGTGGCGCCGGCGGCGGCAATGGAGGACATGGCAGGGGATTGTGGGGACAGGATGACTGGAACACAGGAGGATCTGTGAATTCAAATAATGTTAATGATGGCGAGAAGTGGTTTGAAAATCTGGCTGTCCACATTTTCATGGTGGCCATTATTTCCCTCCTGCTGCTCATTCCGTCCATGTTTTTTGAAAATGTACTATCTGATCGTCAGTACACGGAAAACTCAGCTATTGAGTCCATTACCACCCCGTGGGGTGGCAGTCAGCTGGTCTCTGATCCTCAGCTGTACATTTCAGCTAATGTAGAAAAGCGCACAGTAAACACCTATGAGGAAGATGGTGAGCTCTACACCAGGCAGACACGCTCACAGGCTCTGGCCGAATGGTATTTCATTTCCGATTTTGCCCATTCCTCCAGCACCCTGACCTCCGAGGTGCGCAAGCGCGGCAATTACGAGGCTCTTTTGTACAAGGTAAGAGTAGAGCAGCAGGGCTCCTTTGATCTGGCCCACATTGCTGATCGTCTCAATACCATTGAATCTGATGTCTCGGTAAGAAAAGCTGATATCAAGCTGTATTTTGGTGTGCTTGATACCGGCGGTATCGATGAGGTTCACTACGTTAACGTTAACGGCCGTGACTTCCCGGCACAGCCATCAGCCCGTGACAGCGGCTTCTGTATCAGCCTGAGCTCACAGGATATCAGTGACATTATGTCCGCCCGTCCTCTGGGGGAGAGCTCTCCAACCGATGGCCGTCCGGCTCTGTACAATACCCTTGATGCCGATGCTGAGCGTGCCCGTGAGGACAATACAGCTGCAGCTCATGCAGGTCGTGCCGAAAGCTCATCGTACCGTCTGCTCCGTCCTGGTCAGATTGAGTACCGTGCTGCCTTTACCCTGCGCGGCTCCCAGCAGTTCAAGTATCAGCCTCTGGGCGTGGAGAGCACCACTGCCATATCAGGCAGCGGCATTGTGCCATCATTCCAGGGACGTTTCCTGCCATCGGAGCACAGCGTTGATGAGCAGAACAGGACCTTTGAGGCCCTGTACCGCCTGAGCAGCCTGGCTACAGGCACAGCCGATCACCTGAAGGTCGAAAAGTTCAGACTGTCTGAGTCCAGTGGCTATGTAGTAAGCCTTGCTGACCGCTCCATGTCCTACACCCTCATTGAGCGCCTGACCAAGTATGTACTGCTCTTTATTGCCATGACCTTTGTGACCGTACTGGCCTTTGAAATAGTCTCACGCCGCACTGTCTCCCTGGTCCAGTATGTGGTGGTAGGTTCTGCCCTGATTCTGTTCTACATGGTACTGCTGTCCATGTCTGAGCACTTCAGCTTTACCGTATCCTATGTCACCGCCGCCGTGCTCATGTCGGGCATGATTGCCCTGTACCTCAAGGCCGTACTCAACTCGGTCCGCAGCGCCGCATGCATACTGCTGATGCTGCTGGCCATGTACTCAGTACTCTTTGCCATTGTGCATATCCAGGCCTATGCTCTGCTGGTAGGCACCATATTGCTGGTAGTGATGCTGGGCGTAATCATGTATATCACCCGCCGCATCAACCACAAGGGCAGCAGCCTCCTGTCCCAGTATGCCCAGGCCTCCGGCCCGGGTCTGGCCAGTGCAGCCGCAGCTGCCGCCACCACGGCCGCCGCTCCGGCCGGCGCCTCGTCCGACAGTGGCAAGTCATGGTCTAATGCCAGACCACGCACCGCTCCGGTAAGCGTACCGGCCGCTGCTCCATTCCAGTCCCAGACTCATGAGCAGCACGCTGACGCGCCGGACGCAGCTGCAGCTGCAGCTGCAGCCAGCGGCGGCGCCGCTGCCACGGCCGATGACAGGGATAATGCCGCAGGCAGCGACAGTGCAACTGGCAACTCCAGCAAGTAAGCCGTCCATAAACCTGCAGGCCCAATAAAGAAGGCGGCAGGCCACAAAGCCATAAAGGCACCACGATCAGAGCTCATACTCAGGTCATGGTGCCTTTTTCATTATCAGCTCGCGCCGTCCTGTTATGCCTCCCTGAGGAGGGCAAGGGCGGTAAAGGGCGCAGTAAAGGGGCAACCAGGGATACAGCAGGCGTGCAATGTGAGGCCCGGCCCTGGCAGGTCAGATGCCGGGCGGGCTGGCGTGCAGCCGCACGGTATATGCCGCGGGCGGCAATGTATCAAGCGTACATTCATTATTGTGATATTAATGGCTTTTATGAACTGTCCGGAACAAAGCAGGGGCACAGCGCCGGGATGTATGAAACGGTATTGCGGCAAGCTTTAGCCGCATTTTTGCCGCCTTATGGTGCAAAAAGTCCTTTGAATGAGCAAAACAGGGGGATTTGAGTGCGGCCAGGGAGAAAAAAGCTTCATAAAACGATCAGAAAAGCTTTTATTGAAAAATCTTGATACAGAAACGGTCTTTGCTATAGATATGAAGATTTTCTATTTGACGGGCATATATAACACAATCTTAATCTGACAGTGGACAGAGTTAAAAAGAAAGGGCGTAGCAACTGGCACAGGCGTTGCTCATGTGAGCTTAGACAGGATGGCTCTGGAGAGAAAAACCGCCTGTTGTTTCAGGTCTTTTTATTCTTCGACTAGTGGGGTAGAACTCATGTTTGGTATTTCTGTCAGTGGCATTAAGAATTCTCAGAAGCATATCGATGTTACTTCCAATAACATCGCTAACTCGAATTCTTTTGGCTTTAAAAAATCCCGTGCTGAGTTTGCTGATGTTTATGCCAACAGCATTTTCAGTAATGGCAAAACTGCCTCAGGCATGGGTGTGGTCAATACAACTGTAGCCCAGCAGTTCGTACAGGGTAATCTCTCCGGCGACACCGGTAACCCTCTTGATATGGCCATTCAGGGCAACGGTTTCTTCGTACTGTCCGCTCCGGGCAGTGACGGTTTCACTTTCACCCGTAACGGTGCTTTCCAGACCGACAAGGATGGCTATATCGTAACCGCTACCGGTGACTATCTGCAGGGCTGGGACGTCAACGCTGACGGCACTTCCTCATCTCTGGATTTAAACAGCGCTCACAACATCAAGCTGCCATCTGACACTGGTGCTCCAAACCAGTCCAGCTCCATCGGCCTTGGTGTAAACCTGCCAGCCGACAAAGAGCCTGTAAAGTTTGAAGACCTCAAGGCCGACCCTTGGGGCAAGGTTAATAATGCTGCTGATCTTACTGCTGACAAGCTGCAGTACGGTATCCTTCGTAACAAGGATGGTTCTATTGCTCAGCAGGCTGGCCCAGATACTTTCAAACAGTACATTACCAATTTCGATCCAAAAGATTCCAAGACTTACCACGCATCTACCTCTCAGACCATTCATGACTCTCTGGGTACTGCCCATACTGTTACCTACTACATGATTAAGATGGGTCCTGAGAATGCAACTGATGGTAAGAACAATACCGTCTGGACTGTTATCCCATATGTAGACGGCAAACCTGTTGACGTGGCCAAGCAGGGCAATGAAAATCCTGTAGCTATTACTGTTCCAGGTTCCAGCACTTCATCTGTAGCCGGTTCCAACTTCTTTGGTTTCCAGATTACTTTTGAGCCAAATGGCGAAATGAAGGGCATGGTGCCAGGCAAGATTGATCTGGTAAACCCTGATGCTGCTGGTGGTCTTACCAATAGCCTGCGTGAACAGATCTTCGGTAAGCCTGGTGATGCAAACAGCCCTGGTACTGTAACAAACTACAAAGATCTGACTTTTGAAGAAGATAACGGTAAGAAGCCACACTACACCGGTAACGGCTCCCTGCATGGCGCTCTTGGTCAGGGTACTGATCCGCAGCAGATTATCAACATCAAGTTCAGCGCTACCCAGTACGGTTCTACCAATTTCCAGGTAACTGAAGCTCCTACCAATGACGGTTACTCCACCGGTATTCTCACCGGCATGTCCGTAGATGAGAACGGAATTATCCAGTGTGAGTACTCCAACGGCCAGCGTGAGGCCATTGGTAAGGTAGCTCTGGCAGACTTCGCCAATGCTCAGGGCCTCACAAAGATTGGTGACACCCAGTGGAAGCAGTCCAACAGCTCAGGCGAGGCTCAGGCCATGGAAGCTAACAGCGGTTCAGCCGGTTCCATTAAGGGCTCCAACCTGGAGCTGTCCAATGTGGACCTGACTGCCGAACTTGTTGAGCTGATTACCGCACAGCGTAACTATCAGGCCAATGCTCAGTCTCTGCAGACCAACAGCACAGTAATGGACGCCATTCTCAACGTCCGTTAAGGCCACGGTTTTGGGGATAAGACCTCATGGTACACAGGTTTGAGAGTTTAGTGTGCCAGCAGGTCAGACCATCCCCATCTCATAAAGCTATCCCAAAGAATACTTCGATATATCAAAGCCGGGCTCCTCACCCGGCTTTTTTAATGGGAAAAATCTGACCAGACCCGACGAGATCCGTCATCCTGGCCTGTGCAGGGCACCGGCAGAACCGGCTTTTGCCATGGCCTCATGGCTCATGGCCGCCGCCGCCGGGTCATGTAGCCTGAAGTCTGGCTGCAGGTGCGTGGAAGCGCGGATGTGGGCTGACTGAGCCATGGCTGTGGGCCATGGCTGCACCATAGCTGTGGGCCAAGGATGCGCCATTGCAGTAATGGCTGCAGTCATTGCATTCATGGCGGGCAGCGCGGGGGCATTTTGGGCAGGGCTTTGATTGTCTGTAGTCAGTCCAGGCTAAAAAAGCTATAATTGTGGGCTTAGCAAAGCCTGACGGTCAGCTGTTACTGACCGGGGCCGACTGCCGTGCCGCCCTTACGGCCCTGATGATTTTTCACGGGCTGCAGGCCGCCTGATGCAGTCATTTAAGTTGTCATGCTCCTTGAGGCCTGGTGCCCGGGGGCTTAATTTGCAAGGTTTTTCGATGCCATTTTATGAGTATCGCTGCTCAGGCTGCGGTCATACCCTGACAAAACTGCAGTCCATGAGCGCTCCAGCCCTTACTCACTGCCCTGCCTGTGAGCAGGAGACCCTGGTCAAGCTTATCAGCGCCTCCAATTGCGATCTGAAGGGTGTTGGTGTTTTTGGCAGTTCCAAATCACCTTTTAAGAACGAGAGCTGCTCTGCCGCCCCGGCAGGCGGTGGCTGCCCTGGCTGTCCTGCCGCAGCGGGCAATCAGTAAAGGTCACTGTGAGCTGTCAGTAACAGAGCACTGTAGGCTGTGAGCTCCGGGTACGGATTTTTGATTAATTTCATAGGCAATTTCATATGTCAATGCGTTCACATTACTGTGATCAGGTTGGTCTGAACGAAGCCGGTCAGACTGTAACCCTGTGCGGCTGGGTCAACAAGCGCCGCGATTTAGGCGGTCTTATCTTCATCGACCTGCGCGACAGAACCGGACTTGTTCAGGTGGTTTTCGAGCCTGATGTCAAGGATGTTCATGAGCTGGCTGCCACCTTACGCAACGAGTTCTGCATCAAGGTTACCGGTACCGTACGTGCCCGTCCTGAGTCCCAGGTCAACTCCGGCATGAAGAGCGGTGCCATCGAGGTTTATGCCTCAGGTCTTGAGATCCTCAACCGTGCTGCCGTTCTGCCTCTGGACTTTAATCAGGACAACACTGAAGAGCAGCGTCTGCGCTACCGTTATCTCGATCTGCGCCGTCCTGAAATGGTGGCCAGTTTCACAAAGCGTCACTCCATCACCCGCTTTGTCCGCTCCTTCCTTGATGACAACGGCTTTATCGATGTAGAGACCCCTATGCTCACCAAGGCAACCCCTGAAGGTGCCCGTGACTATCTGGTCCCATCCCGTATTCACCACGGCAAGTTCTACGCTCTGCCTCAGTCACCACAGCTGTTCAAGCAGCTGCTGATGGTAGCCGGCTTTGACCGTTACTATCAGATCACCAAGTGCTTCCGTGACGAAGACCTGCGTGCTGACCGTCAGCCTGAGTTCACCCAGATCGATATCGAGACCTCCTTCATGTCATCCCAGGATGTACGTGATGTCATGGAGCAGATGATGGTCGGTCTGTTCAAGCGTGAAGAGAATGTTGATCTGGGCAAATTCCCTGTGCTTTCCTGGTCTGAGGCCATGGAGCGCTTTGGTTCTGACAAGCCTGATCTGCGTATTGATTTTGAGCTGCACGGCCTTGATGAGATTGTTAAGGACAGCGAGTTCAAGGTACTGTCCGAGGCTGCCAATGACGCTGAGAGCGCTGTAGTTGCCTTTGCTCTGCCAGGCGGTGCTGCCTTAAGCCGCAAGAATATCGACGGCTATACCGATTACGTCAAGAAGCTCGGCGCCAGCGGCCTTATGTATATCAAGGTCAATGAGCTGGCCAAAGGTGCTGAGGGGCTGCAGTCTTCTGTAGCCAAACATGTAAGTCCTGAGCATCTTGTTGCCATGGTCAACGCCTGTCAGGGCCGTGATGGCGATATCGTCTTCATCGGCTGCGGCAAGCGCGTCAAGTGCCAGACTTTCATGGGTGCCCTGCGCTGCCAGACTGCCCGTGACCACAACCTCATCAACCCTGGCTTCAAGGCTCTGTGGGTAGTCAACTTCCCAATGTTTGAGATGACTGAGGAAGCCGGTCTGACCGCCATGCACCATCCATTCACCGCTCCGGCCGGTGTTACCCCTGAGCAGCTGATTGCCGATCCTATGAGCGTCTATGCTGATGCCTATGACATGGTAATCAACGGCTACGAAGTAGGCGGCGGCTCTGTACGTATCCACAACGATGACATGCAGAAGGCTGTATTTACCGTTCTGGGTATCAGTGAGGAAGAGGCCCGTGAGAAGTTTGGCTTCCTGCTCGACGCTCTTTCCTTTGGCGCCCCTCCACATGCCGGTCTGGCCTTCGGTCTTGACCGTCTGACCATGCTGCTTACCCACACTGAGAACATCCGTGACGTCATTGCCTTCCCTAAGACCACGGCTGCTTCCTGTTTAATGACTGAGGCCCCAAATCTGGCCTCACCAGCAGCTTTAAATGAGCTGGCAATTGCTGTAACCGACATTGAGAAATAATTAGGAGATAATCATGGCAGGTCACTCCAAATGGGCCAATATCCGCTTCCGTAAAGCTGCACAGGATGCCAAGCGCGGTAAGATCTTTACCAAGCTGATCCGTGAAATCACCTCTGCTGCCCGTCTGGGCGGCGGTGATGAGGCTGCCAATCCACGTCTGCGTTCAGCTGTGATTTCCGCTCTGGCTCAGAACATGACCCGTGACACCATCAAGCGCGCCATTGAGCGTGGTGTTGGTGGCGGTGAGGGCTCTGATCTCGAGTCCATTACCTATGAGGGCTATGGCGTAGGCGGCGTTGCCGTTATGGTTGAGTGCATGACCGATAACCGTAACCGTACCGCCTCTGACGTGCGTCACGGCTTTACCAAGTTTGGCGGCAACCTGGGTACTTCCGGTTCCGTTAACTATCTGTTCACCAGAAAGGGTATTATCAACTTCCTGCCTGATGAGGCCGGTAACATGCCAGTAGACGAAGAGACCGCCATGAACATCGGTCTTGAGGCCGGTGCTGAGGACATTATTGTCAACGACGACGGCTCTATCGACGTTTACACCACTCCTGAGACCTTTGCGCCTGTTGTAGACGCCTTTGCCGCTCAGAACATCAGCCCTTCCAATGCTCAGGTAACCATGACCGCCTCCACCGAGACCGCTCTTGATGCCGAGACTGCTGAGAAGTTTATCCGCATGATCGACTACCTTGAGGATCTCGACGACGTTCAGGAAGTGTTCCACAACGCCAACTTCCCTGATGATCTGGAGATCTGACAGTCAGGACTGGTAATACCGGATCCTGTGACTGGGGCGGTCTGCAGGACCCCGCAGTCATAGTCAGTGTCGGTGAGGCATAGGCGGCAAACTGCCGCCTCTGCCTGATCTGGCTCTGTCAGACCGCAGGCCCAGAACATGGGCAGCGGTCACTGTCTGCAGCCGGGCCTCAGGGCCAGGCGCAGATGATGATCTGCCAATGCCGCAGCGACTCCGGGCAGGGGCCGCTGCGGCATTGTCGTATCTGTTATCCACTTACTCAACAGCTGGCGGGCCCACAGACAGGCAGCTGCAGCGCATATAAATCTGTATCTCCTGCGGCCCCGGCCACAACATCAGGCCGCACCCGGGCACCAGTTCAGGCGTACAAAGCAGCAGCCGTGCATGTCTCAGCTACCTCTCAGGCATGCGCCCGCATGCCTGAGAGGCAGCTGCCCAAGTGCCCGCAGCGGCATGCTGCAGCTGACCTGGCTGCATACATGCGCTGCCTCAGACCGTCCAGGCACCAGACTGACTCAGTGCCGCACCGGGCTGTCACTGCCACAGCCGGGCTGGACCTTGTATTACTCAGGAAAGATTATGTTAGAGAAGCCTTTCAAGATTCTGTGGTATTCCCTGCCTTGTCTGATTGACACCTCCAATGGTGCTGCCATCAGCAACAAGTATATTCTCGAGTCACTGCGTGCCCGTGGAGTTGGAGTAATGGTGCTTAATGCCACCATTGCCGATGATGACAGTGGCATGAAGGAATTCAATTCCATGGTGGCCGAGCTGCCTGACAATGATCAGGGCTTTTACCGCTTCAGTCTTAACGGCCTTGAGTATGTAGTGGTCAAAACAGGCTCCAGCCGCCTCAATGAGATAGTGGCCAAGGAGCAGACCCTGGTATGGTCTATCTTTGTCAAGATTATCGAGGACTTCAAGCCTGATCTGGTCATGGGCTTCTGTCCTGATCTCTTCTCCCTCAGTCTGCGCCGTGAGGCCAAAGCCCGTGGTATTTCCACAGTCTATGCCGTGTGCAATGCCTCTCATGACAATTTCTCCTTCCCTGACTGCGATGCCGTAGTAACCAATTCCGTTGCGGCCTGCTCTTATTACAACCGTCGTAATGACCGTCATGTCAAAGTGCAGCCTTTTGGCATTGTTATCAATCAGGATAAGGTCCTGCCTCCTGATGCCCCACGCGATCCGCGCTATATCACCATGGTAAATCCTACCCCTTACAAAGGTATTGCGCTCTTTATCGGACTTATCAGGGCTTTCAGGAAGAAATATCCGCATTCTGACCAGCGCTTCCTCATTGTGCGCAGCCGTGGTGATTATGAAAACACAGTACGCTCCCTGCATTACAAGGACGGTACCTCTTTCCTGAGCACCCCTGAGGCCAATGACATACTCTCTCATGTGGATCTGGCCGAGCACACCAGTAATATCAGGGCTGTTTATCAGATTACCCGTGTCATGGTCTGCCCTTCTCTTTGCTATGAGGCCTGGGGCATGGTGGCCACTGAGGCCATTATGAGCGGCATTCCTGTGCTGGGCACCCGCTTTGGCGGCCTGCCTGAGGCCATGGGGGCCAGGGTAAGCACAGGTGAGGATGGCAGCTGGAACATTGATGAGTCCAACATTGGCGGTATTGTTCTTGATATACCGCGTAATACCTACGACGACAATCTGTGCGTACCATCAGATGAGGAAATTGCTCCTTACCTTGAGGCTCTTGAAAACCTCATGACCCAGGACTGGTCCGAGCGTGTACGCGCAGCAGCTGCAGTTAACGCCCCTGAGCGCAATCTTCAGCGCCTTATCGACATTATCGTGCCGCTGATGGAGCGCTCACGTCAGACCCGTACCCCATATACCAATTCCTTCTTCCTGTCTGACAGCTACATGAAGGAAAAGCGCGATCGCGAAAATGGCGTCAGCACCCAGCCGCAGCAGCCAGCCCATGATGCCGCACCGGCCGCCTCAGCGGCTGCCTCCTCAGCGCCATCAGCGGCTGCCGCCACTGGCGATAACAGCTGCGCTCTGGGCCAGGCTGATGCCGCTGCCGCTGCTGCAGGAGCTTCAGTAGAGACCTCAGGCACAGTAGTAACAGGTGCAAAGCAGGAAAATGACAATACTGTGAGCACCACTGCAGCTGCCCCGGCTGCCGGTGCGGCCAAAGGCAGCGGCACACGCAACAGCAAGGCCGGCAATAAGAGCACAGGCAAAGGCTCACGCCATGGCCAGCGCAAGAGCACTGCCCGCAAAAGCTGATAAAAAGCGGTGTCAGCACGAGCTGATCAAGCGCAGAGCCGCAGGCCCCGATCAGGGACCGGTCAGATGCAGATCAGAGACTGATCAGAGACTGATCTGAGACTAATCTGGGGCTGAGCCCAGGGCAGCTGATAAAGAGCCTGCAGTACTGCCAGCTGTAGGCAGTGCCGCAGCACTGCCTGCTGTGCATCGTGCAGGCCCTCATGCATACGCTGCGCGGCAGCGCAGCCAGATGTATGCCGCAGCTGCGCGTCCAGATGTACGCCGCGCGGTAACGCTGTCAGCTGTACGCAGTGCAGCGGGGCAGTTATCCGGGCGCCAGGCCGCAGCGCGGTACGGCACATATGCAGCCTTAAACTGATAGAATATCGGGCAGACACACAAATAAGGATTGAAAAGATGGCTTACAAGATTCTGTGGTATTCCATTCCGTCACTGCTGGACACCAGCTCAGGTGCCGCCATTCGTTGCAAGCTCATGCTGGAAAAGCTGCATCAGCGCGGCATTGACGTTATGGTTCTTAATGCTGCCAATGCCGATGATGAGCAGGGTATGGCCAATATCAACACCATTCGCCGTCAGCTGGAGCCTGCTGTAGCCATCAACGGTAACAAGTGTTTCTACCAGTTCAATCTCGATGGTATTGAGTACTTTATCCACAATACTCCGCACTATGATGTTGACCAGCTGCGTGCCCAGGATCAGACTGAGCTCTTTTTGCTCTATGCTCAGATGCTCGAGCAGTATGAGCCTGATCTGGTCATGACCTACAGTGCCGATATTTTCTCCTCAGTCATGCGCTCTGAGGCCCGTGCCCGTGGTATACCTGTGGTTTATGCCCTGTGCAATGGCTCTCACACCAGCTTTGGCTTTAATGACTGTGACATTGTCTTTACCACCTCCAAGGCAACTTCAGATTTCTACCGTGTTGAGACTGACATGGATGTGGCTCATGTAGGTAACTTCATCGAGCCCCGGCAGGTGGTAGCCAGCCCTGAAAGCCGTGACCCAAAGTACATAACCATGATCAATCCGTCCCATGCCAAGGGTATTGCCGTCTTTATCAAGCTGGCCCTGACATGGAATAAAAAGCATCCTGATCAGAAGTTCCTTATTGTTAAGAGCCGTGGCAATTACGAGCAGATTCTGTGCTCCCTGCACTGGCCGGACGGCAAGCCTCTGGTAGGACCTGATGGTGTTAATCCTGTGAGCATGATTGACGTGGCTGAGCATACCTCCAATATCTCAGCTGTTTATGCTCTGACCCGTGTGCTGGTTGCTCCATCACTGTGGCATGAGAGCTGGGGCCGTGTGGTTACCGAGGCCAATCTCAATTCCATTCCGGTACTGGCTACCAATAATGGCGGTCTTTATGAGGCCATGGGCGATGGCCGTGGCGGTATCTGCCTGCCACCTCCAGCATCTTCCATGGAAGATCAGTGCTGCCTGCCAACAGATGAGGAAATCGCTCCTTATGTTGAGGCCCTGGAAAAGCTCCTTACTGAAGACTACACCGCTGCCTGCGCTGAGGCTGCTGCCCTGACCGGCATCGAGGCTTCAGTAGATCGCCTCTATAATCTGATTGAGCCTCTGCTCAAACAGGGTACTGAGGGCAAGCATCCTTTTGATGGCTCTTATTACCACAACCATGTTTACATGGAAAAGCGCCGTGACAGCCTCAAGGCCGCCCGCGAAGCTCAGGCTGCCGCAGCAGCCAGTGCTGCCAAAGGTACTGCCACTCCTGGCGTAGTCAAAGTAACAGGTGTGCGCGCTCAGCCTAAAAACGGCTCACGCTCCTCCAGAAACACAAAGCGCAAGAAGCGCTAATCGCCCTAAGGATCGCCCGGCACCAGCCTGACAGCTGTACACCACAGGGCGCACAGCTGCCATGGCCGGCGCCCACGACGGCAGGGCCGCACTGGCCAGTGCTCATGGCGGCATGGCTGCCCGTCTGGTGCTCATGGCGGCATGGCTGCCACGGCAGGCGCGCCATGGCGCTGCGTTCAAGACAAGATAACTATCAGCCAGGAGAAATCATGGTTTGCAGAAAGGACAGCATTATTGGAGGCAAGAGCTCCATTTTTGATGCTCACAAAAACAGCAGCACCCCGGTGGAAGAGATTTTCCGCGAGTCCTGTGAGCTGCTTAATGCCCAGATTAAGGACAATATTGCCCTCAATAATCGCCTTATGACCATGATTGAGGAGCTTGAGCGCCGTCTTGAGCTCAATGACAGGGATTTTCTGCAGATTATCCCGGTCAACCGCGAGCTGCTTACCAAAGCGTCGTCTGATTACTCCGCACAGAGCGATCGCATGATGACCGAGCTCAACAGTCTGATACGCAAGCTTCCAAAGTCTGGCGGCAGCAGTGTGCGCATGCAGCAGCATGCCATTTATGCGCTTATTAGCGACTTGCGCAAGCAGTGCGACAGTTATGAGGACAAGGCCGGTTACTGGCTGCGTGAGGTCCAGATGGTGGTCAGAGCCACCCGCGACCGCCAGTCCATTCAGGCCTGCATAGACCGCGTAAACGGCTATATGCAGGAAAACGGGGGCAAGGTGGACCAGGCCAGTGCTGCCGAACACGACTTCATGGAGCGCATGTCCAGACTGCGCGATATCTGTCAGCGCCTGCTGGAAAAAGACAATTCCTAAAACCATAAACGCAGCACCACCAGGCCACTGCTACATCAGGGGTCTGGTGCCAGTGCCATGGCCCGTGCCATGCGTGCCCATGCAGGTCAGGCATGTGCCATCAGGCACATGCCATGCCCTCACACATTTGCCCAGGGCCATAGAGTCAGCGCTCTATGGCCTTTTGCATTTTGATGCACAAGGCCACTGCATCCCCACCTTATGCTTTAAAACCCCGCCTGCCGCTTTCCATCCCGGCCTGCATCTTTCCATTCCCACCTGCGTCCCGTCATTCCACAAGAAAACCATCCAGACAGCCAGCCTGTAATCAGGCAACAAACTGCAAGACATAAATGAGCTGCTTTTAATTATGTAGAGTATTATCTGTCAGACTGACAGGCAGTCGTATTACCCCAGGGAGCTTTCATTTCCGTACACTCGCAGTCGACTGACAGTCCATGCACCATAGCATAAAAGCGCTACCTTTTATTATGTAAAGTATTTTGCATGGCAATGCGCTGGCGCGCTCTGGCAGTTATCAGGGCACTGACGTGCTCAAAGAGCTGAGTGGTCAGCCATCAGATTTTAGTAACAGGGGAACCGAAATGAGGATCTGTCGGCCTGGCTGCAGGCAAAGCGCTGTGGCCATAAGAAGCAGCACTCAGCACGGCACTGAGCAGCTGAGCGCAGCTCAGTGACAGGCGCGGCGCATGGCGTTTGGAAAAGGAGTACAGGGCAGGGAACAGCTGCATGGAGCAATGCCATGCAGGGCAGTAGCGTCCGCCATGCTCATCTGCAGCAGCTGCACCAGCTGCACCAGTCAACGATGGGGCAGCGGCATTGGCTGTAGTAATGAGACGGGGCATTGCTCCTGTAAAGGACATTAACGCGAGCCAGGGCATGGGCAAGAGCATGAGCATAAGAATGAGCATGAGCATCTGGATGGCAATGGCATTGCCTGCAGGCAAGGTCATGTTCATGAGCCTGAGCAAGTGCATGGGCATGATCAAGTGCATGATCCTTTATATGGGAGAGGGACTTTTCTTAACCAAAGCGAGCGCAATGGTGTGGCAGGGCGCCTGGATTTTACGGGTGATGGGGCGTGCCGGCGGGATAAGTTAGCGTGCATTTGCCGTGGGCAGGGCACGGTAAAATACGGCAGGGAGGAGGGCTTTTCCTGATAAAAGACGGTGAAAAGTGGAGAAAAGTTGAGGCTGGGCGGGGGGTTTTGGGGTTTTAAGGATGTGCACGTGCTTTATGTTCGCAGGCACGGATAATATGTACACATATCACAAAATGGTTAAATCTCGATATTGTCTGTCATACAAGTTGCAAATGGCATTTATATCATGTTTTTATAGTGTACAAAGATACAGCCTGTAGAGCTGTCGTGGCAGTTTAAGGAAGAGTTTTTGCTCAGGATGTGATGCAGAACATACTTTTTATCAAAATTTTATATTTTTAACATGATCGACATCTAAAATTAAGGCCACTAAAGCAAGGCTGGATGCGAATTTCCTGACCTGCAATAAGCTGCTTTTAAGCAAGGTGCTTTTTATCAGCCAGCTGCATATATAAGCCGGGAGTTACTCCCATGATGTTGTGAGCTTTTATGTGCTTTTGCAGTATGTCAGTGTAGTTTTCTTCTACTTTTAGGGCTGTTAACAGGCTCTTTTCTGTTAAGTCCAATGTTTGCTGTTTTCTTTTCCATCAGTCTTGCCTGGTATTCCTGCCTGTCCCTGTGCTTTTGCCTGTCGCTCCACTGTGGGCGTGAACGAAGAGCGTATGGCTTTCAGGAGACCGATACTGTTTCTTTGTTTGCCGATACCGGCGCAGTGCCTCGTATGACTGCATGCTGCCATCATGCCCCCTTAGTGGCAGCAGCAAATCATACTCCGACCTGCACGGGCTAATCTTACATACAGATAAGCTTTATGCAGCGGAATCTGGCCCAGTCCAGCTGCCGTGCAGTGACCACGCATCTGCTGATGGGGCTGCATGTCAGGCCTTGCAGTGACCACGCATCTGCTGATGCCGCTGTATGTCAGGTCTGGCAGGGCGGTCAGTGCTGGTGCCGGTATCAATAATTAATACTTCCTACCTTGAGGTTGTTGTCATGAGTTTAATTAAGAGTGCCTTAACTGCAGCAGTTCTTGCTGCCACTGTAATGGGTTCTTCTGCCATGGTTAATAATGCTTATGCAGGTAATGTTCAGGATAAGATCATTGTTGCCCACCGTGGCGCCTCTGCATATCTGCCTGAGCACACCCTGGAGTCCAAGGCTCTGGCCTACAACATGGGCGTATCCTATGTTGAGCAGGACCTTGCCATGACCAAAGACAATCGTCTGGTTGTTGTTCACGATCACTACCTTGACCGTGTAACCGACGTAGCTGACAAGTTCCCTAAGCGTGCCCGTAAGGATGGCCGCTTCTATGTCATCGACTTTACTCTTGATGAGATCAGGACCCTTAACTTCACTGAGGGCTTTGAGATTGAAAACGGCAAGCGTGTTCAGGGCTACAAGGACCGCTTCCCAATCTTCAAGTCCACTTTCCGTATCCACACCCTGGAAGAGGAAATCGAGTTTGTTCAGGGCCTGAACAAGACCATGGGCAAGGACATCGGTCTGTATGTTGAGACCAAGGCTCCATGGTTCCACAAGCAGGAAGGCAAGGACATTTCCAAGGCTACCCTTGAGGTTCTCAAGAAGTATGGCTATACCTCCAGGGATTCCAACGTAATCTTCCAGACCTTTGACTATCCTGACCTCAAGTACGTCAAGACCGAGCTGATGCCAAAGATGGGCATGGACCTCAAGACTGTTATGCTCCTTGGCTACACCGACTGGAAGGAGACCTACGAGCTCAAGAACGGCAAGTGGGAAGTATTTGACTTCAACTACCTGCTCGATCCAAAGAACTTCAAGGAAGTTTCCAAGTACGCTACCGGTCTGGGCCCAACCTACGAAATGCTCTTTGACCTCAAGAAGACCAGTAAGGGCAACATTGTCGTAAATGACTTCGTCAAGAACGCTCACGCCAACGGCATGGTGGTTCACCCATACACAGTGCGTGCTGACAAGCTCCCAGAGTACTGCACTGACGTTGACCAGCTCTTCAAGGCCATCTTAATCGATGCCGACGCTGACGGCGTATTCACCGACTTCCCTGATCTGGGCACTGCTTTCTTACAGAAGCAGGGCAAGAAGTAATTTAATTCTGACCCCCTCAATTACTACAGCTCCCCTGACATCACCCTGATGTCACTGTCCCGGCTGTCGGCGCACGGCTCCGTCAGACCAGGCCAGCATAAGCCTGAGCATCAGTACGGCCCCCCGGTTCGGGGCTGCACTGATGCCCTGGCGCTGGCCAGGGCCAAAGCCTGCAGCCAAATCCTGCGGCAAAGCGCGGGGCGGGGAGCGCTTACAGAAAGTAACAGTTAAGTCTTTTCCTAATCAAAGGGCTGATCTGCATTATGCAGTTCAGCCCTTTTTAGTTAGTGGTGCTTTACAAAACATCAGGGCCCGCCCTCATGGTCAATGAGAGCGGGCCCTGTCCTTTGGCCGCAGCGTCCGGCGCTGGTGGTGCTGGCCGGCGCTGCTATCAGGCGCGGTCGTCGCGCAGCAGGACGGCAGTACGCAGGTCAAGCTGCTGATCGCAGGCCAGGGAGACATAGTAGCCGTCACCTGGAGCTACCTCACAAGGCTTATCGTGCTTGTCGAGCATGGTGCTGCCCTGCAGGGTTACCGGACCCTGTGGGGTGTAGACCATCAGGCCTGAGGTGGAGGTAAAGCGGTTTTTGACCTTGATGTAGATACGGCCGTTTTCCTGGCGCTCAATCTGGCCAACTACCTGCCACTGACCTGGAGCTGGAGCATTGGTCTCATAATCCTGCATCTCGTTGGCTGCATTGGCAGGCTCGAGCATGGCAGTGGTGTAGCCACGGGCCGGGATGGAGTTGACAATATCCCATGACTCCTGAGGAATCTCACCGCCCTGAGCCAGGGAGTCAACAGCCAGACGGTAGGCGCGAGACATGCCACCTGAGTAGAAAGGAGAGCGGGAGCGGCCTTCAATCTTGAGACTCTCAATGCCGATTTCCATAAGACGCTTAATGACTGGCAGAGCACAGAGATCCTTGGAGTTCATGAGGTAGGAGCCGTGCTCATCCTCTTCCATTGGCATCCATTCGCCCTGGCGGCGTGAGGTCTCCTCGATCTCGGAGCACAGAGCTGGAGCGTCGCGCAGATCAAGAGGATTGATGTCAGCAGGTGCTCTCATGCCGGTGATGCGCTGAACAGTAGCTGCGTCCTCAAGATGGAGATCCTTGACGCGATAGTTCCAGCGGCAGGCATTGTTGCAGGTGCCAACATTGGCGTCGCGGCGGGCCAGCATGCCGGATATCAGACAGCGGCCGGAAACAGCGATACACAGAGCGCCGTGCACGAAGACCTCAAGCTCCATGTCAGGGCACTCATTGCGAATCATTTCAATTTCGGTAAGAGAAAGTTCACGGGCCAGAATGCAGCGCTTGACACCAAGCTTCTGCCAGAACCTTACTGTGCCAGGATTAACTGTATTGGCCTGAACACTGAGGTGTACAGGAATATCAGGGTGACGCTCCAGAGCCTGGTCAATAAGACCTGGATCGGCCATGATGAAGGCATCAGGCTTTAAGGCGGCTACTTCATCAAGGGCAGGTACAAAGGAGCCGGAGCGGCGCACATGAGGGATAACATTGAGAACGGCAAAGAACTTCTTGCCCAGGGAGTGAGCGTAGTTGATGCCCTTTTCAAAGTCATCACGGGTAAAACCGTTGCCGCGTACACGTAAAGACCAGCGTGGAATACCGGCGTAGACGGCATCAGCACCGTAGTCACAGGCCATGTAAAGGTGCTGCAGGGAGCCGGCCGGGGCCAGAATCTCAGGCTTTTTGAGCAGAATGGAGCCGTTTTCGGACTTGCCGATTACGCCCATGCCCTTGCCTGTGCCTGGCATGGTACGAATGCCCTTGCCAGCTGCGCTGCCAGCAGCTGCAGCGCCAGCCTCGCCTGCACTGGTGGCATGAGCAAGGTAGCTTTCCTCACCTGCGGCAGGAGCTGACGATGAGCAGCCACACGATGAGCTGCAGTCACAGCCTGAGTTCATTGTTAAGCCGAAGATATGGGTATTAGGTCTAATCTTAATCATCACATTCAGGGCCGGCTGCAGCTGATCTGCACTTAAAAGTGCAGCCTCCGTACGGCCTTTCCCTGCCTCTATTGCTGATGCGGCTCAGCTGCCGCAGGTAGGTAAATTTAAGTCGGACACAGAGCAAAAACAGCTGATCTGCCAGACATAAAAAGCGCCCTATTGTACAAAAATAAGCCGCCCGTGAGGGCCCCTGGTCCGCTCATTTTTCGCACCCGTGCCCTCACTTTGATAACACAAGCCCGGCTGCAGCCCTCCGCAGCGACCTCACAGCATCCGGCCATACCATACAGCCATTAAACCTGCCTCGAGCCATTAACCAGGTGCGAAAGCCTTTTACCACCACCGCCACCATCACAGGCAGCAGCGCCGGGCGGCCAGGCTGCAGAGGCAGCTGCTGCAGCAGTCGCAGCCGGCCACTGCGGTCGCCATGCGCTGACGCAGGCGCGCTCAGCCGGGCGCTGTCTGAGTATGCGGGAGCATGCCCATGTCCTGCAGAAAACATCAGGGCCCGATATCCTGTGCAGATACCGGGCCCCGATGGAGGGTTCAGGCAGGTCGGTGTATCAGATGGAGGTCTGATGCAGTACTGCGCCAGGTCACGACTTATCCCTGGCTTGCGCAGTCAAAGGCCTGCATAACTGACTTGACCATGGACTTGATAACATCAGCCTCAACGAGCATGAAGCTCTGCATGTCAGCTACCTTGTCATCAGTCTTCTGAGGCAGGTTCTTTTCAAGGTACTGATCATCAAGGGTAATGCGCTTGAGGGTAAGCTCGGTATTGAGAACAAAGGTAGCCTGGTCAACCAGCTCCAGCTGCAGTTCGGTAATATGCTTGCCTGCCTCAATGTGACTGAGGATTTCCTTACAGGTCAGATCTTCTTTGGTAGCTTTTACGGTTGCGCCGGTATCATCATCGCTCTTGAGTACGCAGTCATATCCAAGATTAATACCCTCAGGGAGATCGTCTTTGGCGATGAAGTTGGTCATGCGATCCTCAACTACCACACGTGGCTGCAGAGTCTTGGCAGGGAAGGTGCCAAAGGCCTTGCGCAGCATGGTAATGGCATTGTCGGCGCGCTTGGCAGAGGTGGCGGAAATGGCGATAAAGCCCTCAACGGAGTTGACCATAATGAAGAGCTCACGGCGGCTGGCAAAAGCCTTGGACATCATTTCATCTACCAGAGCCTGCTTGAGAGCCTGCTTTTCATTCTTCTTGAGGCTGCGGCTGAGTTCGGCCTCCTTCTGGTCAATGATGTCAAGCAGGCGCTCATTAACTACAGAGGATGGCATCAGCTTGTTTTCCTCAGTAAAACGGAAGAAGTGGCTGCCGCTGCTGGTGAAAGTGTAGGAGTCAGTGTGACGGCCAAAAACAGGGGAGAAGCCGCAGGAGGACATTTCCTGAGCGCCGGCCGGTCTGAAACGTACTGAGGTAATACACTCCTCAAGGCGGGTTTCATTGCGGAAAATTTCCTGAAGCTCAGGGGTTATTTCTACTGAATAAATGCGGGCATTCTTAAAGGCCATAAAGACTCCTCCGGCAAAGAAAAGGTATGGGCAGCAGTCACAGTCTGCCGTTGTGCGTTTTTCAGTTTAGCAAAAATAGTGCCTTATGCCTGATTAAAATCGCATTGATAACCCCCAGTCTGCAGCTCTTTGGGCAGGTGCCCAGGCCACAGACAAAGGTCATTTACAGGACACAGCCACATGCTTTTTCAGTCCCATGCAGCTGCCGCCCTGCAGCTGCAGCATCCCGCCTGCGCGGCTGGAGCCAGCACGCTCAGGAACTTGCACGCTTATGCTTATGATGCTGCCATCCCTTGCATCTGCAACTGCGAGCAGCACAAAGAGATGCGCTGCGGCCGCGTCAGGCAGTGGCAGTTTATCCTGTAAGTTAAGCCGGGTAATCAGCCGGCAAACATGCCAGTAAATCAGCAGGCATTTAAGTCATATCCATGATAAAGCCATATAATGGGAACAGAGGCGGCACACTGCCTGCCAGCCCTGTCAGCAAGCTGTCTGCTCTGTCAGCAGCAAGTACACATCAGCAGCTCGGCCCATGGCCTTTCCACGAGACTGTGCTTTCCTTCCAGACCATACCTGCACGACAGGCATGACTGGGCATGCATGCGATCTTTAAAGCTGCCATGTTCGTTCATGTGAACGCGCTGCATACATGATGTCTTGACCATAAGCCCACTCATTAACATCAGTCACATCTGGACCATCATGCCCATAAATCATGTCGGCGTTGTCGGCATGTCCTGGTGTCTTAGTGTCATGAGAATACTGCCCGATGGGCCCTGATGGTGCCTGCTGGAGCTGAATGGGCCCGTATGGGCCGGATGGGCCATGAGGGAGCCTGCTGTCTGAAAAAGCCAACACTATAGAGGATGCTGATTTTATGGCCGATTCTAATCTGATTGATGCACCAAAAGCCGGTGATGACTAGGACCTGCTGGGTGTAAGCCGTTATATCAATGCTCTGGCCCACTTTCTTGAAAACGCCGCCATGCCAACTACCATTGCCATTCAGGGCGAATGGGGCAGTGGCAAGACTTCGGTAATCAACTCCCTGCGCTACAAGCTGTGCGATACCCTTGATGCCCCTGAGGATAACAAGCCATTCCACTCCATTTTCCTGAACATGTGGGAGCACTGTCTGCTCAAGGAGCCGGCCGATGCTGTTGAAAGCATTGTCCGTGGACTGCTCGATGACGTTACTCTGTTCCTTGAAAAGCACAACCATCAGTCTCCGGCACTGAGTACCATAAAGAAGATCTCCCAGAGCACCTTCTTTAAGGCTGCCATGAAGGGCGGTCGCATGGCCTCGGCCATTTATGGCGGCTCCATGGTGGAAAATGCCATAGACAAGCTTGAGTCTGCCATGAGTGGTGAAAAGGATGAGCGTCCATTCAAGCCTGAGGAATTCCGCAAGGCTGTATGTTCGGCAGTAGAGGAGTGCATCAGGCTCGATCATGAGGCCGGTGCCACCTCCCGTCGCGGCTTCATGGTTTTTGTTGACGATCTGGACCGTATCAATCCTGAAATGGCCGTGCAGATCCTTGAGGTTATCAAGAACTTCTTTGAGGTCAACAAGTGCATCTTCGTGCTGGCCATTGACTACAACGTAGTGGTCAAGGGACTTAAGGCCAAGCTGGGCAACAAGGACGAGAACGATGAGCGCGCTTACCGCTCCTTCTTCGACAAGATTATCCAGATGCCTTTTACCATGCCTACGGAGAAGTACCGTGTCGACCGTTACGTGGCCGATGCCCTGATGCGTATTGGTTACTGTGCTCAAAGCGATCTCAATGATCTGGTATTTGATGATGAGGGTGAAGAAAATGACCGCACCTTTATCCAGATGATTACCGATATCACCTCAAATACTACAGGAACCAACCCGCGCTCCATCAAGCGTCTGCTCAACAGTCTGTCTCTTCTGCAGTACATGTATGTTGAGGACAGTGCCGAGGATATGCAGGATGACAGGCCATCTGGTTCGTTGACCAACGTTCAGAAGGTCATCAACTACGCCATGGTATGTATTCAGATTGCCTACCCTGAGATCTACCGTATGCTCAGCCGTGAACCTGTATACCGCAACTGGAACAGCAACACAGCCGAAGCATTCAAGCTTCATAACTTCCCTGAGTACTTTGAAGAGTGGAAAAAAGAGCATGGTCTTGAGGGCGAATCGGCTGAAAAGGCTCCATGCTATCCTGCCATTATCGACTGTTTCTGCAGGCAGGGTACTCCATGGCTGCAAAACCGCGCCAGCTCCATTCAGACCGTACTGTACTCACTTGACCGTCTGTGTCAGCTCAACAAGCTCAAGTTTGAGCAGGAAATTCCTGCCATTCTGGACATGTCTGCTGTTACCGCTGTCAGCTCCGAGGAGGACAAGCGCGTTCAGGTCAAGCACACAGTTGGTGATGAGAAGCGTATTGGCTTCTGGGACGAGTTCCAGAATTATGCATTCAGGGATGAGGAATTTGCAGGCCTGTTCAGACGTATGAAGGCCTCGAAGAATAACTGGCTTAACTACGCTACCGGTAATGCCGGATGCAGGTTTACAGTTACCAATGCTATGAACAAGGGGCGTATTGCCATTGATCTTACTGGCAATGTACCTGAAATCTATGAGCTTCTTGAGTCTCATAAGGCAGAGATTGAGGCAGATTCCGGTCTGACCCTGACATGGTATCCAATTTGTGAGACCCGCAAGTATTACCTGATCAGCATTGAGATGACTTGCGACAGCAAGAACCCCGACAACTGGCCGGAGATTTCCCGCTGGGTAAGCACTACCATGGTCAAGCTGCGCAGAGCCATTGCCCCTTACATTGACAAAAAATAATGACCTTCAGCCATGAAGCTGAAGTTGACCGCACCTGCAGCCGGCACGCCAACCAGACCGGTCTGCAAGTGCTATCCATATTGTGGCCGTGAGTACCTGTGCCCAAAGCACAGTATCACGGCCCTTTTTGTCTGAACTGTCCGCACCGGGGTGCTCAAAACCGGCCCATGCCCCAGGCCAGCTGACCAGCCCCATGCCCCAGCCCAGCTGAGCAGCCCATGGTCCCATACCCTGCCCGTCCATGAGCCTTGCCGGCTCTGGGCCATGCCTGACCTTGAGACATGCCAAAGGGCATGCAAGGACAGGTGGAGTGCTCTGCCATGTGGGATTGCAGGCCTTGGAGCTGGGCTATGGGCAGATCCTTGAACAGGTCCTGGGGGCGGTTTTTAACAGGTGGTGATGAGTGGGCTTATGCGGACTTGCCGGGGCTATGCATGTCCGGGCGTATAGCATTGGGCGGGCATGGTGTTTTGCCGGGGAGGGAAAGGGACTGAATAGAGTTGATTTTTCCTGGATTTTACGGGTCATGCGGTCAAAGGGGCCCGAAAAATGATGCATACAGCAAAACAGGGGCTGTGATATGGGGGTGTATTGTCTGCAACCAGGACGCGGGAAAATTGAGAAAATAGCCACATTATGATAAAATGTGGCCTTGTGCATTTCTTTGTTCTGCACTGTGAGCAATGCTCAGGGACGGTGATTTTACCATGGCCGCAAGGGCGTCAGTAAATCAGGGTAAAACGCCCGGAGCATGACCATAACGTCAGGCTGTACAGACCGCTGTAAGGACATCTGTACGGATAGCTCTAAGAGCTGCTGAAAGTGAGTCAGCTCATACAGCCGCAGATGCGGATGCAGATGCGGATGCATGTGCGGCTGGATGGACAGCGGCAGCTGTAAGGGCCTGTGACGGATCTTTTGCTCAGGTGTCAGTTCTCTGTATTTTGCGGGGTTTTTCTGTCCCCGTCCTCATTTGACATATTTAAGCCCGGGGCTGTGGACATGGTCTTTGTCCTCCATAACCTGCGGGCCTTTTGTGTCATTATGCCCCAGGGCTTTTGCCTCTGACGGCATGACTGCACGAGTCAGCATATGTCAGCCTTAGCCAAAACCTGTCAGGCCAGAGCCTGGTTTTGCCTAAGGCGAGCAATGACTTTAGCCAGGGTTTCAGCACCTGTAACTGCACGAGTGGCGGGCCGGCTTACTTAAAGCCAGGTCGGCTTGCGTGCGCACTGCATATGGTGCAATGTTAGATTTTGTAAGGTAACTTTTCATGGTTGACAACCACGATAACAAAGATGAGAAGACCGCAGCCTCACAGGCTGAAGGCGCCACCCCTGTGGAAACAGCAGATCAGGTGGAACTGGAGCAGACTGCCGGACAGGCATCCGGTGAAAGCACTGCTGCAGTATCGTCTGATGAGCAGGGCCCTGACGGAACTGAACCGTCAGCATGGGCTGATAATGCCGTCACGGAAACCTCACCTCATGTAAAGCTCGAAGACGAGCTGCGTCAGTCCTTTATTGACTACGCCATGAGCGTTATCGTTGACCGTGCTCTTCCAGACGTACGTGACGGTCTCAAGCCGGTACACCGCCGTGTACTCTTTGACATGTACGATCTGAAGATCTGGCATAACGGTCCTACCAAGAAGTCTGCCCGTGTGGTAGGTGACGTAATCGGTCGTTTCCACCCTCATGGTGATGCTGCCGTATATGAAACCATTGTGCGTATGGCCCAGTGGTTCTCCATGCGTGCACCTTTAATCTTCGGTCAGGGCAACTTTGGTAACCTCGACGGTGACGGCGCAGCCGCCATGCGTTATACCGAAGTGCGCATGACCAGGATTGCCGAGATGATGCTCCAGGACATCGACAAGGAGACGGTTAACACCTATCCAAACTACGATGGCAATGAGCAGATTCCTGAGGTACTGCCTACCCGTTATCCAAACCTGCTGGTAAACGGCTCTGCCGGTATTGCCGTAGGTATGGCTACCAACATTCCGCCACACAATCTGGCTGAAGTTATCGACGGCACTCTGGCCATGCTGGAAAATCCGGACATTAGCCTTGATGAGCTCATGACTTACATTCCAGGTCCTGATTTCCCAACCGGCGGTCTGATTCTGCGTTCTCCAGAAATCCGCCGTGCCTATGAAACCGGCCGTGGCCGCATCATTATCCGCTCCCGTACCCACTCTGAAACTGACAAGCAGGGCCGTACCACCATTTACGTGGACGAGATTCCTTACATGGTCAATAAGAGCGCCATTGTCAAGGAAATTGCCGATCTGATCAGAGAGAAGAAGATTGAGGGCATTGCCGAGGTCAACGATCTGTCTGACAAGGACAATCAGGTGCGCATTGCCATCGATCTCAAGCGTGATGCCTACGAAGAGGCTGTGCTCAACAATCTCTTCCAGCACACCTCAATGCAGAGCTCCTTCTCCTGTAACGTCATTGCTCTGGTCAACAACAGACCTAAGCAGCTGTCCTTAATAGAGATTTTAAAAGAGTTCCTCAAGTTCCGCCGTGAGGTGGTAACCCGCCGTACTGTTTATCTGCTCCGTCAGGACCGCCGCAAGGCTTTCCTTGATGAGGGTCTGATTGTGGCCAAGAGCAATATTCAGCGCATTATTGATCTGGTTACCAGTGCCGAGAACTCAGAGGATGCCCGTATCAAGCTCATGTCCGAGCAGTGGAATGGCGCTCTGGTAAGCTCCATCATCGAGTATGACGAGCATGGCGTAAACATCTGTCTGCCTCTGGGTATTGAGCCAGGTACCGGCCTTGTAGACGGCAAGTACCATCTGTCTGACGCTCAGGCACGTGCCATTCTGGCTCTGCAGTTAAACCGTCTGACACACCTTGCTACTGAGGAAATCCAGAAGGATTACCAGGACCTCAAGGCCAACATCAGAAATTACCTTGAGATCCTCAACAGCACTGCCCGCATGAACAGCGTAATCCGCGAGGAGCTTCTCGAAGCCCGCAATACCTTCAAGGATTCGCGCCGCTCCAGCTTAATTGTGGTTGACGGCATGATTTCCAAGGCTGATCTCATTACCCGTAAGGCCGTACTCATTACCCTGTCACAGGAAGGCTATATCAAGCATCAGGATCTTTCCCTGTACGAGGCCTCCAGCCGTGGCACTATGGGCAAGGGAGCAGCCAAGCTCAAGGAAGAGGACTTTATCGTTACCTCTACCGTATGTAACAGCCATGACCGCATCATGTGCTTTACCAATATGGGCCGCTGCTTCATTACCAATGCTTATGACCTGCCTGCCTCCACAAACAAGAGCTGGCGTGGCCGTCCTATCCAGAATCTCTTCGATCTGGATGAGGGCGAGTCCGTACGCCGCATTCTGCCTTTGAGCGAAGAGCAGCTGCAAAAGCTCAATGAGGACAATGGCACTGAGAGCGCCTATATTGTCTTTGCCACTGCCATGGGCGGTGTCAAGCGTCTGGCCTTAAGCCAGTTCAGGAGCCACCTCAAGCGCTGCAACTCTTCAGGCATCAAGTCCATAAGCCTCGAAGAGGGTGATGAGCTCGTAGCTGTTGAGCTTACTCATGGTGAAGACGACATTATGCTCTTTGCCACCAATGGCCGCATGATGCGTTTCTGTGAGTATGTGGAGCTCAACAAGGGCGATGGAGCTGACGGTGCTGGTGATGGCGCTGACAGCGCCGCTGAGGCTGCTGCCGAGGCTGCCGACAATGCCGCTGCCGAGGGTGATGATGACGATGAGACCATTTCAGAGTCTGATCGCATTGCCCGTGAGCTCGAGGGTATCCGCCGCTATATTGGCGTTCGCAAGTCCGGCAACGGTGGCATCCGTCCTCGTGGCCGTACTGCCGGTACCACCCGTGGTATCAGACTGATGAAGGGTGCCCGCCTTGCTGCCATGATTGTGGTTCCTGCTGAACATCTTGAGGATGAAAAGCTCAACTACATCGTCATTACCGAAAGCGGTGTGGGCAAGCGTGGCCGCCTGATCTCCATGCCGGGCAAGGTACGCCGTGGCGGTATGGGTAACTTTGCCTGCTCCGCAGCTGCCCGCTCCGAGCGCATTGTTGGTGTAATCAGCGCCCATGAGGACAGCGATTACCTGGTATTCTCCAACAATGGCAGCGTACTGCGCTCCCGCGTCTCCGATCTCACCGTTCGCAGCCGTGGTGCCGGTTACTTAAGACTCAAGCGTACTGCCGAGGGCGAGCTCATTGTGGGTCTGCAGGAGATCTGCCCTGAGGTAGTAGCCGCCATTAACGAGTCAGCCGAGGCCCGTGCCGCTGAAAAGCGCCGTGCGGATGAGGCCGCCGAGGGCGTTATCTCCGGCTCTGATGATATTATGACCAATGACATTGACGGCGCCACCATGGACAGCAGCATTCTGGATAACGGCCACGAAAGCGGCCCAGGCGAGGACAATGGCAGTCTCGACATGGACCTGCCAGAGGGCGAGCCATCCCCTGGTGATAACAACGACGATATCTGATAATCGCTGAGTGCTGACCCGACAGTGCAGACTGAGCATCAGGCTGCAGGCCCTGGCCTGTGGCTGCAGCCCAGGTACCCGGCTGTCCAGCCAGTGACTAAATGCCCGCAGGAGCTCTTTAATACCGAGCCCTGCGGGCTTTTTACTTGCACCGGAGCCAGGGCCGGCGCTGCCGCGCTGCGCAGCTTGCAGCGCGTGGCCAGGCTGGCGAGCGTGGTCCGCGTGACTGCAGTGCGGCTTGCCTTTTGGTGGTGCGTTTTTGGGGGCCGGGGCGTTAAAAGCAGGCTCAAAGGGCTGCTTTTCAGGGAATTTGCACATATATGGTGCCCACAGACCCGGCTTTGCATATAATTGTGGCAGGGCGGCAGTGACAGCGTGTTTGCGCTATTATGTTTCACCCAAACTTAAGTCTTTTTTCTGTTGAGGTATAGAGTTCATGAGAGCATGGAATTACAGCGCTGGTCCCAGCATGATCCCACAGGAGGTTATGAGCAAGGCTCAGGCTGAGTTCTGCGATTTTGAAGGTCTGGGTCTGGGCATTGTTGAAATGTCTCACCGTTCTGCCGAATACATCAAGGTGGCTCAGGAAGCTGAGGCTCTGCTGCGCAGAGTCATGAATATTCCTGACAATTATGCTGTTCTTTTTGAGCAGGGTGGTGGTCGTGGCCAGTTTGCTGCCGTGCCGCTGAACATTCTGCCTGAAGACGGCTTTGCCGATTACTTCGTTACCGGCCACTGGTCCCGCAGTGCCTTCAAGGAGTGTTCTGAGCGCTATGGTGATGCCCGCCTGCATGAGTGCGTCTTTACCAACAGCGATGGCTACTACGAAGTAGACATGTCAAAGATGAAGGTCACCCCTGGTGCTGCCTATGCCTATCTGTGCATCAATGAGACCGTAAACGGTATTGAGCTCTTTGAGATGCCTGAAACTGGTGACACTCCTCTGATTGTTGATATCTCCTCCAATGTACTGACCCGTCCTATGGACGTCAGCCGTTTTGGTGCTCTGATTTTCGGTGCTCAGAAGAACATTGCTCCAGCCGGTCTTACCATTTCCATCGTGCGCCGTGACCTTATTGGCAAGGCCCGCAAGTACTGCCCGTCCATCTTTGACTGGGCTGTGCTCGACAAGTACGAGAGCATGTACAACACTCCAAACTCCTTTGCCTGGTATATGGCCGGTCTGGCTTTCAAGTGGATTGAGCAGCTGGGCGGAACTGAGGAGCTGGAGCGCCGTAACATTGCCAAGAGCTCCATGCTCTATGACTATATCGACAGCACTGACTTCTATCGCTGTCAGGTAGCCTCAAAGGATCGTTCCCGCGTTAACTGCGTATTTAATCTCGTGAACGAAGACTTAAACCAGGAGTTCCTTGCTGAGTCAAAGAAGCTCAACATGATTGGCCTCAAGGGTCACAAGGTTCTGGGCGGCATGCGCGCCAGCCTCTACAACGCCATGCCTGTAGAGGGTGCCGAAGTGCTGGTTGCCTTCATGAAGGACTTCGCTGCCCGCCACGGCAAATAACAGCTGCACGCTCATCCCCATCCCCTGAGCACGTGACAATGCCGTGCACATCGGGCAGGGCGGACTCCAGGGATAATGAGCTCGTCTGCCACAGGCAGCGCAGCCCTGAGCCCATAATGCAGAGCCTGATCTCAAGTTAGATCAGGCTCTGCTGTTTAATGCGCCTTACATGCAGCTGCCGCCGCCAGCCCCGCCGCCGCCGTTGCTGCCTCCGCAGCTGTCGTCGGCCGACCTGTATCCGCAGGCTCCAGGCAGCCGTCGGCCCATCTGCACCCGCAGGCTCCAGGCAGTCGTCGGCCGACCTGCATCCGCAGGCTCCATGCAGCCGCCGGTACATCTGCATCCGCAGGCTCCAGTCAGCCGTCGGTCCATCTGCATCCGCAGGCTCCATGCAGCCGCCGGTCCACCTGCATCCGCAGGCACCAGGCAGCCGTCGGCCGACCTGTATCCGCAGGCTTTCACTCAGGCGGGTACAGCCTGGCTCAAAGTCCATACCATCCCGGCATGGATCACAGGACGGCAGCTCTGTCAGCACCGTACTGGCCATCAGGAGCACCCTGTCAGGTCGACATTCATGAAAAAGTGAGCTTATGGGAAAAAAATCGTGCCAGAGGGGTGGGGAACCCGCTTTGTTGCGCAAATTTGGCAAAAAAGCAGGATCATGAATGTTGCATGATCACAAATTTTAGTGCATGTGCGCCCCGGGCAAAGCGCGCCCGTATAAAGCTTGCTACAATGACAATGTATCAGTAAAACTGCCCTTGCAGGGGCTGTCAGCCTCAAAGGAGGGCCCTCAGCTAAGACAGGGCAGCACAGGTGGCGCAGGCTGACCGGCTCTAAAGAGTCATAGCTGCCATGGCAGTACATCTCCAATGGCGCTTGCAGTTACCATGAACGTGCTGAGCCGGCTTTCACTTGAGCATTCAGGGCATAGCCTTTCAGGCCATACCCTGGCTTTTATCAGGCCATGTGCTCTTGCAGGATTAGTAAGCTGCCCTGCAATCATTTAGGAGCTGCAGCAGCTGTCAGCTGCAGGAACTGCGTTAGCTGAATTAGCAGCAGGAAGTGCTTAGCTGAGTTAGCTGCAGAAACGGCGTTAGCTGCGTTAGCTTCAGGAACTGCGTTAGCTGAATTAGCTGCAGGAACTGCAGTAACGGCCGGCGCAGCAGGCCGGGCATAAGATGACTGCCCTAAGTCAGGGCAGAGGGCTTAGTGAGCACGGATGTGCTCTGGCCACCTGGGAAAGAGGCGGTGGGGCCTACCGTTGCACACCGCAGATTGGGCAGTATGCCTGATCTTTTGAGAACAAGGAAAATTGAGGCGCCTGCTGTCGGTCAGCGGCGTTGGGTTAATGGCAATAGAGGTGAATCATGAGCATTGAGAACATTAAGACCTCCCTGGACAACAAGCCTGGTGGAACTGCTCACGACTGTAAGCCAGGCAGCCTGAAACCTGACGCGACCGTGGCTGCTGCAGCCTCCAGCCTTAATGTTGAAGCTGTGCGCTCCCCGGCTCAGTCCGCCGGTGTGTTACCGGCTGCGACAGGTGCAGCAGGCTCTGCAGCAGCGTCCGGCAGTGCCGGCTCTGAGGCAGCTGCAGGCAGCTGCGCTGGCGCAGGTGTGGCCGTGGCTGATACTGCAGGCGGACATGTGGTTTCTGGCTGGGCTGCCCGCAGAGCAGGCCTCGTGGAGTACAGCATTATTCACGGTGAGCGCAGCATGCACGGTGCCGTGCTTACCGGTATTGAGGCTGCCAAGGCTGCTCATGAGGCAGCTGTATCAGGTGCTATTGATCGTCGCTGCATGCGTGGGCGTCTGTCCAACTGTGGTGACTGCCCTAATGACATTGATCCGCACGACTGCCAAAACAGTCCTTTTTATGTGGGATCAGGCAGCCAGTGTGGTGGAAACTGTGACTGCACCTTAAATCATGGTGCCAGTCCGGGAGAGAGCTTCTATGGACGTGCTGCCCGCGCAGGTGAGGCTCAGTACATTGATCCAAATGGTGATTATTACAAGCCATGGCTGCAAAGCTATCCTGAGGGCGTGCCTGAGTTTGTAAATACCCACGAATTTGAAAGTCTGGTGGAGCTCTTTGAGTCATCGGTTGCAAAGTACCGTGATCACTGTGCTTTCATCAATATGGACTCTGAGCTGACCTATGGTCAGGTCGATGAGCTCTCCGACAGCTTTGCTGCCTTCCTGCAGGTTGAACTGGGCCTGAAGCAGGGCGAGAAAATTGCCATCATGATGCCTAATCTGATGCAGTTTCCTGTCGCCTTTTTCGGTGCTCTCAAGGCCGGTTTAACCGTAATCAATATCAATCCTCTCTACACTCCCCGTGAGCTGAGAAACCAGCTGGAAAACTCCGACGCCACAGCCATTGTGGTCATTGCCAACTATGCCGATGGCCTTGCCTCCATTGTTCATGAGACCCTGGTAAAGCATGTCATCATAACTGAGGTTGGTGATGCCTTTAATAACTGGCTGGGACTCAAGCGTCTTATCATCAATACTGCCGTCAAACTCAAGGGCATGGTACCGGCCATTGACCGCTCAAAGTTTGGCACCTGTCATGACTTTACTGATGCGCTTAAGCGCGGCGCAGCTGTGCGTGAGCGCTTTGTGGCTCCAGAGATTAAGTATGACGATATTGCGCTGCTGCAGTACACAGGCGGTACCACAGGACGCTCCAAGGGAGCCATGCTGTCTCATGGCAATATCCTGGCTAATATCGCTCAGGCATATGGCATGTACGGTCAGGTACTCAAAAAGGGTGAGGAGACCATTCTTACCGTCATCCCTCTGTACCATATATTTGCTCTGACCGTTAATCTGGTCCTTTTTACATATCTGGGCGCGCGCAATCTGCTCATTACTGATCCGCGCAATATTAAGGCCTTTGCCCGTGACCTGCACCGTCATCCGGAAATTACCGCCATGACGGGTGTAAACACACTGTTCAATATGCTCATCAACAACGATGAGTTTCAGGAGCTCAAGTGGGAAAATCTGCATCTGGTAGTAGGCGGTGGTGCCGCCTTACAGTCCGGTGTAGAGCAGCGTTTTTTTGAAAAGACCGGCTTTCATATTCTTGAAGGCTACGGCCTTACCGAGTGCTCTCCTCTGTGCTCGGTATGTCCTTTTGATGTGGACCATTACACTGGCTCTATCGGTCTGGTTGTGCCTTCTACCATTGCCCGTATTGTGGACAGTGAGGGCCGTGAAATCCGTGATATGGAGCAGGAGGGTGAGCTTGAAATCAAGGGCCCTCAGGTCATGCACGGCTATTACAAGTCAGAGCGTCACAATGACTTTATCTTTGATGATGGTTTTGTGCGTACCGGTGATATTGCCAAGTGGATGGAAGGCGGCTATATCAAGCTTATCGACCGTCTTAAGGACATGATCCTGGTATCAGGCTTTAATGTTTTCCCTAACGAAATTGAAGACGTGGTCAGCCGCTTTAACCGTGTTCTGGAGTGCGCTGTTATCGGCATTCCAAGCGATAACACAGGCGAGGCCGTCAAGCTCTTTGTGGTACGCAAGGATCAGGCTCTTACAGCCCAGGAAGTAAAACAGTACTGTCGTGCCTATCTCACCCCTTACAAGGTGCCGCGCATTATCCAGTTTGTTGATTCTCTGCCTAAATCGTCTCTGGGCAAGGTCTTAAGACGCAGCCTCAGAGACATGGAAGGTAAGGATCCTAAGACAGCCGAAGAGCAGATACTCATTCTCAAGGCTCAGCAGGAGGCTGAAGCTGCCGCTGCCGCCGCTGCAAAAGCTGCCGCTCATGACAGTGCCCACCAGGGCTCTGCCGCTGCCGCAGGCGAGCGCAGCAACGTTGACAGCCGCAGGGCCTGGCGCAAGGCAAGCTATGCCTCCGGCCCTCTTGGCGGACCTCAAGCCGCTCAGGGCATGGTCCATGGAGCTGACAACAGGGGCAGCACTGTACTAAATGCCTTTATGAGTGCCCTGGGGCGCCAGCAGGCCCCTGGCACCACCTCCATTGACAATGAGCACCATCTGTTTAAAAACTCCATGTCCGCTCATTCCGGTATCAGACATAAGAGTGTACCTGGCAGCACTGTGGCTCACCTCAAACTGACCGCATCGGCAGATGGCCGCACCTATGCTCCTCAGGCAAGCCTGAGCCCTGAGCAGCAAAGCCGCCTTGAGCAGGCTCTGCATGGCCGTGTCACCATGCATGTCGACAGCGCCGCCGCTCCGGCCGCGCCAGCTGCCGCCCAGCCATCCTCCGGCACTGGCTATGCTTCAGGCTCTGAACATGCCGCCAGCACCGCACCGGCTGCAGCCCATGCCGCAGCTGCTGCCGCCTCCTATGAGGGGGCATCAGGCGCCAGCTCCCTGCCTAAGACAGCTGGTGCTCTTGCTCTGGAGCGGTTGCTGTCCTCACATGGCGATACCATGGGCGCCGCCATCGAGACGCCAAATATCCATCGTCATCAGGAGCACCTGGCCCGCGTCGATGCCGCCCACGCGGCCCTGCACGGCGCTGCCGCGCATAAGGCCGCCGCCCCGGCTCCGGCACCGTCACCGTCACAGGATCCTGCTCCGGCAGATTCAGCCTCAAAAGCTGACTGAGCAGCCGGCCCATAAAGGCAAAATATCTGTTGTAAAAAAGGCCCCTGAACCGCAAGGTCCAGGGGCCTTTTTTCATGCAGCAATACCACCTGTCATTTTGTCTCTCGCTCCGGGTTCTGCCAGCAAATTATGAGCAAATGACGGTTATGGTCAGGTAAAAAAATATTTGAATGCAGATCACGTTTTGAGCAGGTGGCTGGAAGGGAGACAAAATGGGCTTTAAGCGGGGGATGGCTTGAATTTATGTATGACCTGAAGCTGTGTGTGCGCACATGGTCCTGTTGTATGGTGCTGTTTTATTTTTCCTGTATAAATCAGATTTTCTTAGTTAATGAGTATAAATGTGACTTTTGTATTCATGGAAAAAGCAGGGCCAGGCATGGTCCAACATAGTGTATCTAGAGAGCGCATCAGCATTGTGGGAAGCTGGTGAGCCAGGGGATCAGGCTATGACAAAAATCATAAATCAGCAAAATTGCTTAATGATAGATTTTCCGTCACTTAATTGAGCATAGCTCCTAAGGTGCCCGGGCATAAAGACTAAGGGGCTCAGGACTGTGCTTAAGAGAGGAAGGTGGCACGGCAGGACAGCTGCCTTATGCAGAACACAGCACTGGCTGTTGCTTCAGGCAGTTCAGTCATTCGGTCAGTATTGATGCGGTCGTCAGCTGGTCAGCTGGTCAGACGTCACTCAGCAAGACTGGCGGGCTTACAGCTGACAGGATGACAGTCAGCCTGGCAGGCAGGCATTCAAACTGGCAGGCCAGCAAACTTCCCGGCAGGCAAGCTGGCAGGCAGACTGTCTGACTGATGGAAGCCAGGAACAGGCTGGCGTATCAGTTCCTGCAGGTTGTGCCCTTAAATCCTTGTCTATGGAGTCAATTATGAGCTCATCAGTTCCTTTGAAAGAAAAGGCATCGTTTGGTATAGGTGCCCTTGGCAAATCAACCTCCTTCTGGTTTATGAATGCCTATCTTATGGTGTTCTTTACTGACGTGGTTGGTCTGAGTCCGGCCTACGTGGCTTTTCTCTTTCTTTTTGCCCGCCTCTGGGATGCTTTCAATGATCCGCTGATGGGTTTTATTGTTGATAACACCAAGACCCGCTGGGGCAAGTTCCGTCCATGGATTTTCATTGGCGCTGTTATCAATGCCGCCATCATTCCTTTTCTTTTCTTTGACCCATCCCAGATTCTTTCTCCAGTCGGGGTCATGATCTGGTGCGGCGTGTTCTACATTCTGTGGGGCATGACCTTCACTGTTATCGACATTCCTTTCTGGTCTCTTATTCCGGCTATCAGCTCTGATCCCCGCGAGCGTGATGTGATTGCCGTAATTCCCCGCACCTGCTCGATGATTGGCGGTCAGTGCGTGGTTATTTTCGGACTGCCGCTGATTACCTGGCTTGGTACCGGAATTGGTGCTACCGAGGCTGACGGTTACTGGCGCTTTGCCATGATTGTAGTGGCCTGTTTCCTGAGCGGCTCCATTGTCTGTGCCGTAAACGTTCGTGAGCACGTAACTCCACCAGTTCAGAAAAAGATCACTATCCGCGACATGCTGACTCTGCTGTTCAAAAACGATCAGCTGGTAGTGATTATTATCCTTACCGTCATTAATAACATGGCTCAGAACCTGGTTAATGGCACCATTATCTACTACTTCAAGTACATCCTGAACAATCAGGACATCTACCCTTACTTCATGGGTGCCGGTGCTATTGCCCAGTTTGTCGCTTTCCTTTCCTTCCCTTTAATTGTGCAGCGCACTTCCCGCAAGTTCGTCTTCATCGGCTCTGCCTGCATGGTGATAACCGGTTACTTCGGTCTGTTCGTGGCAGGCTCTCATGCCGACAGCAATATCTTTGTAGCAGGCGCCCTTTACTGCCTTGGTTCTGCAGGTTCTGCCTTCACCCTGGTATGTACCACTGTAATGCTGGCTGACACCGTAGATTACGGTGAGTACAAGTTTGATACCCGCTCCGAGTCCATTGTGTTCTCCATGCAGACCATGACTGCCAAGATGGCAGGTGCTCTGGCCGGCTTTACCTCCTCACTTACTCTGTCCTTTGTAGGTTATGTACCAAATGTACCTCAGAGTGAGGAGACCATTTTAGGCCTGAGAGTAGTAATGTTCATAGTCTCCTCAATTCTGATTCTGGCCACCATCATCATCTACTTCCGCTACTACAGGCTCAATGGCTCTTTCTATAAGAACATGATGGAAAAGCTTGAGCAAAGCCGCGCCCGCAAGCTCGAGCAAAAGGCCCGCGAACACCAGCAGGGCTGTGAGTCCGGTACCACTGACACTGCTCATTACACCATTGGCCAGCCCGGCAGTGCCGAAGCCGGCAGTGCCGAAGCCGGCAGTACCGAAACTGTCAGTGCCGAAGCCGGCAGTATCGAAACCGACATTGCCCAAGCCGGCAGTGCCAAAGCCGCTCCTGCACGCAGCTCCGCTGCCGTCGACCCGGCAAACTAAGACCCATGCGGACCGCAGCAGCGCCGCCCGCCGGAGCCGGTAAGTGAGGCAACATGAGACCTGACACCCCGGCCGGCGCTGCCTTATGACAGATTTGTATTTGCCTGCAATGATCAAGGCCCCTGAACCGCAAGGTCCAGGGGCCTTATTTTTCCTTTCAGCCAGGTACTGCCAGGCACCAGGTAGGGGATCTTTCCTGGCAGGGCTGGTGAGCGCTGTGGCGCCCGGCAGCAGCCGGATGCTGGGCCGGTCCTGTCCGGGAGCCCAGGTGTGCAGGCGCTGCATGCTTTGGCAGATCAGGACTGCTGGGCCATGGGAACGGTCAGCAAGGCCAGCCTTTGCCAAAAAGGGAGTCAATCTTGTAGGTGGAGACGTCCTTTTCCGGGATGTTGTCAGCTGATGGCTCGCTTAATGTGACATTGAAGCACCTCTGGAAGTTTTCGGAGGTAATGCGGGCCATTTCTGAAGGGGCGGTTTTCTTGAAGTCAGCAACAAACTCAAGAGTGTAGCGGACAAAGGCCGGCTCATTGTCCATGCCGCGTACCGGTACCGGAGCCAGGTATGGGCAGTCGGTTTCCACCATGATGCGATCCAGAGGCACATACTCAAGCACCTCACGGACATTGTCAGCGGCCTTGAAAGTGGCAATGCCGGAAAATGAGATGTAAAAGCCCAGATCAAGGCACTCACGGGCCATTTCCACTCCGTCGCAGAAGCAGTGCATAACGCCGCCACAGTCACGGGCATTATGCTCACGCATCAGAGCCACTGTGTCGTGATGGGCTGAGCGGGCATGGATAATCAGCGGCTTTTTGACCTCATTGGCAAGGTCAATCTGACGGGCAAAGGAGTCCAGCTGGGCATCACGGGTCTCAGATGCATAGAAGTAATCAAGGCCAGTTTCACCAAGGGCAATACACTTTTCGTGCTTGAGGCACTCAAGCAGCTGCTCTTCAGTCCAGTTGCCTGCCTCCTCAAGATTGAGAGGATGAATGCCGCAGGAATTGAAGATACCGTCATAAGGCTCAATGATCTTCATCATGCGATCATAATCTTCAATGGTGCAGGCAACAGAAAGCATATGGGTTACACCACAGCCACGGGCACGGGCCATGGCCTCGCCAAGAGATTTTGGTCCCTTGCCCTCAAAGGTCAGGGATGCCAGATGGCAATGGGAATCAACTAAAAAGGTCATATGCTGTTAATTGCTCCAGGAGTTTTCAAACATTAAGGTACTGCCCTCAGGCCATGTGCACGACCATGCACGCCTGGTCTGAGCCAGGGACCAGTTCGGGCACATGTACAGGGGCGCATGCAGCGGCGGTGCTGTATGCTCTGCAGGCATGGCTGCAGGGCTGTCCGGGCGGAGGGCTGATGCATTGTAGCGCAAAAGGGCGGCCCGGAAATGACAAAAGGTCTCCTGAAGCGGCATTAATACCGTATCAGGAGACCTTCTGATTACTGAAAGCGGCAGGCCGGGGCAGTTAAAATCTGTCCACAGAGCCCTTGCCTTTGCCTGGGGGCTGTCTCCCAGGTTTCAGGCTGAATGTTCAGCCCTTTACCTGGAGCCAGGTCCTGGCCTGCAGCTGCCTTAAGGCTGCTGCAGGTATGCAAAGGATGCTTTCAGAGGACGCCGGGCGCGCAGTTGACAGTATTTGACAGGGAGACTGTTAAGCCCTCTGAACTTACCATGAGCTGCGGTCCCGGAGCTGAGTGCGCAAACCTGTCAGCTGACTTTGTTGAAGCTGTGCTTTACGCGGTCGTGCTCTTCGGCGCGCTTGCCATCATTGAAACGGTCAAGTGTGCCTACGAGATAACCGGTAATGCGGCGAATGCGATCAAACTTGACGCCTTCACCAACTACGCCATTGACGGGCTTAAGTCTAGTGACCATGAACTCTGTCCTTTGCAAGAAACAATGGATAACCAGTGCCGTTTTCACGGCAGCGTTGCCGTACAGATGATAAATATTATTTGTCCGGCGGGCTCATGGTAGCAAATGCCCATGGCAAATTCCAGGACGCCCAAAGCTCATAAAATGGCCCTGTCATTTCACCAAATGCCCTGTATATGGGGTCCTGAGTGTTGATTAAATTTTTGCAAAAAATAATGTGCCCGCACATTAAGCACCAGGCAGCAACTGTCCACATTCTTAGCCTCACAGCCCGCAGCTGACCGCCATATTAAGGGGGCTGCAGGGCCAGAAGAGCTGACCCCCACCGGGCATGCACGCTCCCTGTCTGTCAGCCCTTGCTTATAAGTGAACCTGCATCTGTTTTCCCACAGTGGTCGCATCTTCAGCCACAGAGCCCGTATGTCAAGTCCCTCAGGCGAACCCGCCCCTGCCGTTATATAACAAAATTACGCATGATTTAAAAAACATGATGCAACCGCCCTAAAGGGCGATAAAACAGTGGCGCACGGGCTGATTGAGCGTCAGGCAAAAGTGCGTTATATCCTGTCATTCTGCCCGTTCATTTGGGGCAGTTTATGTTGCCAAAAGCATACTTCGTAACCATACGCAGGCAAAAGTTACTGATACGGGCTGCAGCGCAAACTGTGTCAGGCCGGCTGAGGAGGGCAGGCGGTGAGGCTGAGCTTGCAGTCCTGAATCAGCACAGGCAAGCTCAATGTGCAGGCAGGTCATGAGTACAGACAAGCTGTATGCCTGTAATGCAGGTTGCGTGCACCAGGCCGTTATGGAGGAGGCGCCGCACTGTGCCCTGAGCGGGCACGCGGCGGCGGCGGTTCCGGGCCGGTGCAGCGGGGGCCGGGCATTATGTGCTTTGCTATAATGTGGGGCGCATGCTCGTGCGATGGCGCCGCGTCTGAGCCTCCTGAGGCTGTGTATGATGCAGCATCACTCTTATGAGCTTTATGCATGGCAGCGCTGCTGCCCCATGCGCACAGACCTGAAAGGCCCGGCAGCGACTGTAAGGTCGCATCCCCATAAAGGGACTGAATGCCGGCCCGGGCGCTGCTGCGCTCAGTATTCTTTTGCTTCCCACCCGGCGTGCTCCCCTGGCACCATTTGTCTGTGCTGCGGGCAGCTGATGCCTTAACTGCCAGGTTTTCATGGCCTTGCTGGAGCTGGTCTTACAGAGCTGTCCTGCAGGACAGCGGGAGCGCGACCTGCGGCGTCAGGCGGCGCTTCCGGGGCTGTGCTTTGACCAGGTGTAATCTAAGGCAAAGGGTGGATACTTGGAAAAATTAAGGTAATAACCATGGCTGAACCAACCATTTTTGAAAAGATTATCAAGGGTGAAATTCCTTCTGAGATTGTGTACCGTGACGACACTGTCACTGCCTTTAAGGACATCAGCCCAAAGGCTGAAAACCACATTCTTATCGTGCCTAACAAGCCAATTCCTACTGTCTCTGATGTTGAGCCTGAAGATGAGGCTGTAATGGGCCATCTTTTCACTGTAGCCCGTAAAATCGCCACTGAGCTGGGTGTTGAGAAGTCCGGCTACCGTCTGATCGTCAACTGCGGTCCTGATGGTGGTCAGGAGGTTTACCACATCCACATGCATCTGCTGGCCGGTGGCAAGTTAGGCGGCTTGGGCTTCCCTGGCTGATAAGGACCATGCAGCCCTGGGTCTCCCGTGCTTAAATGCCATACTGTCCTGGGCGGCCTGTGCTGAAAAACCATGCAGCCCTGGGCCTGCCGGGCTGATAAGGCATGCTGCTCTGGACAGCCCGGGCTGAAAAGCCGCGCTTACCTGAGCAGGTATTGTCTGCCTGTCGGGCCAGGGCTCAAGTCAGTGAGCAGACCTGACCCGGTGCTGTCCTGCCTTGCAGGGCCTGACAGTACAGTATGATGGTCAGCTTCAGGCCAGATTGTGCCTGAATGCCGGTCTGGCCTGATATGCCTGTAGAGCTGGTACTGGGCAGGTGCTGGACTGTGCCGGGGCAGGCATGGGGCGCGGGTGGTTATGGTGCGCTGTGGTGGATATTATTTGTGTTTGAGGAAAAACTGTCGTGCAAAAAGTGACATTAGGACTGGTCTGTGCCGCATTTGTGCTCGGTGCTGGCATGAGCGGCTGCCAGAGCATTAATGATCTGACTTCTTTTGGCGAGGACGGGAAGCGTCCGGCAGCTCAGGACGCAGCGGCCAAAGAGCAGCAGGCTCAGGAGCCGCAGATGTCTGATGCCCAGCTGCTAAGCGAGCTGTCATCTGATGCCGGCGGTCCGGTAAACATGCAGTCCAATCCAAGAGCGGTACGTCAGGGTGTTTCCCTTGCCGATCGTCTGGAAAATGCTCCTCAGTCCCACAATGCTCTGCTGGGAGCTGCAGACCCTTACACTTCAGTTAAGGAGGTACAGCTCTCCGAGTCTGACGAGCAGGCCCCTTTTATTACCGACCTTGATGAGGACAACACCGCTCATCAGGCTGGAGTGACAGTGGCAGGCGCCAGTGGAGCTGCCGGGGCGGGCGTGGCTGGAGTTGCAGGCCAGGGCGGCATGCCATCTCAGGTACCGGCCTACAGCTCCGAATCCGAGCTGGGTTCAGCCTCATGCGCCCCTCAGATGAACCTTGAGGCCAGCGGTGTAGCCCGTGCTCTGATTAAGGATCTGGCAGCCCGTCTGCGCAATGAAGGTGGCAATATCTACGTGGCACCAACCATTATTGACAGTGAGTACCAGGACTGCATGCGTGATCTGAGCTCAGCTCTTCAGGACGGACTGTCTGACAGTACTCTGTTCAAGGTGGTACCGGCTACGGTAAATCTCAATAACATCATTTCGCAGAACATTGGTTCAGCCACTATTCTTCCAAGCCTTATTCATCAGTGCCGTGCCTCCTCCATTCCTTATCTGGTAGTGTCCCAGGTAAAGAAGACCGGCGACAAGGCTGCTCTCACTCTGCGTATTATCCGTACTGAGGATGGCATTACCTTAAGCCAGACCTACCGTCGTCTGCACAATTAAGCGTGCGGCTCACAGCAGCAGCGTCCCATGGTGCTCCTGAACGGAGCGCCTGAGGCTGCAGCTGCTGACTCGGCTTCTGTTGCAGCTGCATGGGGTGATGCCAAGGCAGACGCCTGAGCTTATGCCGGGGCAGACGCCAGAGCAGCTGTCTGGCATGATGCTCTGGCGTCTGACAGGCTGTCCTTATAACAGCCACTGATACTTTGCGGGGCCTGCCCGCCTGTCACCTTCTGTGATTAGGCGGGCAGGCCCCGTTGCGCTATAATGGGCGCGATTTTTTCCGTATTTTCAGGCAAGGCGCGTTCAGCGTAATCAGGGAATCCGGCAGGTAAATGTCTGCTGGCTGTCCCGTGGAGCTGACGGGCCATAAGTGGTTCCGGTTTATGATTTCCCTGCAAGATCTGACAATAATGCGTGGCACCCGTGTGCTCATTGAAAACGCTACAGCAACCATACTTTCAGGACAGAAAGTGGGCATTATCGGTCGTAACGGCTGTGGCAAATCAACTCTGTTTGCTGCCTTGCAGGGTGAGGTTGCTCCTGAGCAGGGCAGCATAGGCATGCCGCGCAATCTCAAGACAGCCACCGTAGCTCAGAAGACACCGGCTCTTGAGATCTCAGCCCTTGATTATGTAATGCAGGGCGACAAGACAGTAAATGAGCTGCTTGAGCGCCGCAGCCGCGCCTGGGACAGCAATGATGGTGAAAAGATAGCTCTTATTGAAGATGAGCTGGGTCTTGCCGGTTACTGGACCTTAAAGGCCCGTACCGGCGCCCTGCTGCTGGGCCTTGGTTTTGGTCCTGATGAGCTTGACCGTCCGGTACGTGAGTTTTCCGGTGGCTGGCGTATGCGTCTTAACCTTGCTCAGGCTCTGATTTACAAATCAGATCTGCTCCTGCTTGACGAGCCTACCAACCACCTTGATCTGGACACAGTACTGTTCCTGCAGAACTATCTTAAAAATTACGAAGGCACCCTGCTTTGTATTTCCCACGATCGTGACTTCCTGGACAGCTTTGCCGACCACATTTTGCACTTTGAAGAGGGCAAGGTAGTCCTCTATCCGGGCAATTACTCAGCCTATGAGCGCATTCGTGCCGAGCGTATCCGTGCCCAGAAGGCGGCCCGCCGTCGTGAAGAGGCCATTCTGGCTCATATGCAGAGCTTTATTGACCGTTTCCGCGCCAAGGCCACCAAGGCCAAGCAGGCCCAGTCCCTGATGAAGGCCATGGATCGCATGCAGCTTACAGCTGTAACTCAGGAAGAATCTCCATTTTCATTCTCCTTCCCTGAGCCTGACCGTACTCCGGCTGTGATTGCCTCGCTCAAGGATCTAAATGCCGGTTATCCGGCCCGAGCCAGGGCCAGCGCCTCTTCAGGTGATGACCCTGATGATTTCTCAGCTGCAGGCAGCAGGGGCGCTGCTGCCGGCGCAGAGGGTGCCGGTGGCGGCACTGCTTCGGGGCCTGAGGTGGTGCTGAGCAAGGTCAATCTGCAGCTGCTCAGCGGCGACCGTATTGCTCTGCTCGGTAAGAACGGTCAGGGCAAGTCCACTCTTATTAAGACTCTGGTAGGCGAGCTGCAGCCCCTTTCAGGTGAGGTCGCCATTGGCAAGGGTATCAAGATTGGTTACTTTGCCCAGCATGAACTTGAGTCTCTCAATGAAGATCAGAATGCCCTGTGGCATCTGTGGCGCATTGATCCTGATGCCAAAGAAAAGGATCTGCGTACCTTCCTGGGCTCCTTTGCTTTTAAGGGCGACAGAGTCTTTGACAACGCAGGTACCATGTCAGGTGGTGAACAGGCCCGTCTGGCTCTTGCCATGATTGCCTATCAGAAACCAAATCTGCTGCTGCTTGACGAACCTACCAACCACCTAGATTTGGAAATGCGTGAGGCTCTGTCTGTAGCTCTTGCCTCATACTCAGGTGCTCTGGTGCTGGTATCGCACGATCGCCATCTGGTTGAGGCTATTGCTGACAAGCTGTGGCTGGTTGATCAGGGTAAGGTAGGCGAGTTCGACGGCGATCTTAATGATTACCAGGAGTATCTGCTGCGCCGTGCCCGTGAGTTCCGCGAGGCTCAGCAGGCTGCTGCCAATGCCGCCCGGGGCGGCAGCCAGCAGACCGCAGCAGCTGCCCCGTCTGCAAGCACCTCTTCTTACAAGAGCCGTGAGCAAAAGCAGCTTGAGGCTCAGAAGCGTGCCGCTCTGCGTCCTTTGAAGCTCAAGATTGAAGCTCAGGAAAAGCTCATTGCCAGCTGTGAAAAGCGTCTTGCCGAAATTGATGAGCGCATGGCCGACAGCTCTCTTTATGAGGGTAAAAAGGATGAGCTTGAGGCGCTGATTTTAGAGCGCGCCCGCCTGGAGGGCGAAAAGGAGGCAGCCGAAGAGCTGTGGCTGGAGCTGACCACTGAGCTTGAAGAGGCTCAGAACGCCTGATAAGCCCGCAGCTGCCATGCTGGCGCAATGCGGCTGCCACGCAGCTGCCACGCAGGAGCCAAGCTGCCGCCATGCTGGCGCCGTGCTGGTGCTGGCTGTCCATGCCATGGGCCGGGCCATGATCCTTGTCTCCCTCTGGCCATAGAACCAGCTATGGGACCTGGCAATATGGATGGCCATGGCGGCTTACGCAGCGCCGCAGCATCTGGAGCAAAGCGCAGCTGAACACGGCGCACTGTGCTCTGCGCTGCAAGGGCCAGGTCCCTGCGGTGCTCCTGTGGGGCAAGATGCAGTCGTGTTCTTTCGGGTCCAGTCATATCCTGTGCTGTCATGTCCGGCCGATTTCTTTCGGGGCCAGTCGTGCACTGTCCTGTACTGTTTTTTGCTGTCTGATAATAATGTTTCTGGGAGGAGCAGGTAATGCTCAGTTATCGTCACGGCTTTCATGCCGGCAATCATGCTGATGTGCTTAAGCACATGGTGCTGTGTCTTATCATGCGTGCCCTCAATGACAAGGATAAGCCTTATACAGTTATCGACACTCATGCCGGTGCCGGTATCTACGACATGACCTCGGCTTTTGCCCGCAAAAACAGCGAATTTGCCAGCGGCTGGCTGAAAATTGCCAAAAATGAGCGCTTAAAGGAGCTGGTACCTGAGTACTGGCAGGCCTGGGAAAAGGCTCAGAGTGAGCCGGGAGCCAATAAGGGCAATATGTATCCGGGCTCCCCATTTATTGAGTATTCTCTGGCCCGCAGGTCCGACACCATTTTCCTCAATGATATCCACAAGGCCGAGTACGAAAGCCTGCTGCAGATCTTCAAGCGCAAGCGCAATGTGCGCGTGGAGTTTCGTGCCTGTCAGGACACCATTGCAGCACTGCTGCCTCCTGTCAAGAAGCGTGGCGTGATTCTTATCGATCCTCCTTATGAAAATGAGCAGGAGTATCGCTGGACTGTAGATGCGGTAAAGAAGGGACTGGGACGTTTTGAGCAGGGTATTTTTGCCATCTGGTATCCGGTACTGGGCCGACTTCATGACCACTCCCGTAATCTGACCCAGCAGATACGCCGCCTCAACCGTCCGCTGCTGCAGGTAGAACTGCGCGTTTGCGAGCAGCAGGAAGAGTACGGCATGTGCGGCAGCGGCATGCTTATTGTTAACTATCCTTACCAGATAGATGAAAAGCTCGAGCCTGTAGTTGGTGAGCTTTACCAGTGCCTGTGCGACCCTGAGAAGGGATCAGCCCGCCTCGAGATTCTCAACGAGAAGTCATGACAGCTGCAGCCTTACCAGCAGCCGGCTTTACGGCAGAAGCTCCGGCCGCCAGCTGCTGTTCAGGTCTCTGCCCCTGATGCTGGCGTTGCCACTGCCATAGCGGAACCTGCAGCCCTGTCTGGCTGTATTAGCTGCAGCAATTGCCTTGCAGTGAATCTGTACCAGCAGCTGCACAGCAGCACCTGCCAAAAGGCAAACCCCCCATAAGCAAGAGAGCCCATACTCACATGAGTACGGGCTCTTATGTTTTTCAGGACCTGTTTTTTTAATCTGAGCCGGGTCGGGCGCTGGCAGAGCACTTATGAGCTGCACCGGTAAGTCAGCCAGCCTGCCCGCCCGCCAGTCAGTCAGCTATCCTGTTATACGCTAAATGCTTTTATAAAACATTTATAAATTATATCAGGAATACACACACCCTCTCTCACTTACTCACACACATACAGTCTGTAAGTGAGGGCTATAACAATAATCTAACTGATACGGGAGCATGACGGGCTTTTCTTATGACAATCTATAAATGAGGCAGAAGCGCACAGGAACTTGCTTATGACAGTCTTTAAATGAGGTGTGGCGCTGGGGATAGTGCTTTCCTCATTTAAAGTCTGTCACAGCTTTAGACATTATATGTACGACATGAAGTATAAGGTCTGCGCTGCCATGGGAAAGATGCTTTGCTGTCACGGCGTTTAGTCCTGTCGTGCTGTCAGCCCGGCTTTGCCATGGCGTTCAGTGCTCTCACGGATGTCAGTCCAGCTTTGTCATGGCGTTCAGTGCTGTCACGGCGGTCAGCCTGCTTTGTCATGGTGTTCAGTGCTGTCACGGCGGTCAGTCCAGCTTTGTCATGGTGTTCAGTGCTGTCACGGCGGTCAGCCTGCTTTGTCGTGGCGATCATTGCTTTCATGAGGGAGGACCACTAAGGCGTGGGGGAGTATTTGCCTGAGCGGCCTGATTTGCTATTGTGTATATCTCCGGGGGCGCTGGTGCTGCCCGGGATTAGCTCAATGGAGGCTGATAATGTATCGTGCTGCCGATTCCCGTTATGAGGATATGGTATATAACCGTCTGGGCAACTCCGGCCTGAAGCTGCCTGCTGTAAGTATGGGCCTGTGGCATAACTTTGGTCATCAGAACTCTCAGGAGGACATGATCAATATCCTGTGCTACTGCTTTGACCATGGCATTACCCACTTTGATCTGGCCAACAATTACGGCCCTGAGCCAGGTGCTGCCGAGTCCAACTTTGGTTATATACTCAACCGCTGTTTCCGTCCTTACCGTGATGAACTCATCATATCCACCAAGGCCGGCTTTGACATGTGGGATGGTCCTTATGGCGACTGGGGATCACGCAAGTATCTGCTGGCATCTCTTGATCAGAGCCTTAAGAGAATGGATATTGAGTATGTGGATATCTTCTACCATCACCGCATGGATCCTGAGACTGACCTTGAGGAGACCATGAGTGCCCTTGCCTCTGCTGTCCATCAGGGCAAGGCTCTGTATGCCGGACTTTCCAATTACGACGGCCCGACTCTGGAGCGTGCCACCGCCATACTGCGTGAACTGCATACTCCTTTTGTCATCAACCAGAACCGCTATAGCATCCTTGATCGCACCATTGAGCGCAATGGCCTCAAGGAAAAGGCCGCAGAGCTCAAAAAGGGCATTATTGCCTTTTCCCCTCTGGCTCAGGGCCTGCTCTCCGATCGTTATCTCAATGGCATCACTGCTGACAGCCGTGTACTGCACGATGGCCGCTTCCTCAAGGAAAGCGATGTCAAAGAGCACCATGATGTCATTGTTAAGCTCAACAACATAGCAAGAGAGCGTGGTCAGTCACTTGCTCAGATGGCTCTGTCCTGGGTACTGCGTGATGGCATCGTAGCTTCAGTTCTGGTAGGGGTCTCCAGGGTCTCTCAGATTGAGGACAATCTCAAGGCCATGAGCAATACTTCATTTACTGATGAAGAGCTTCGTGCCATTGATGAGGCCTGCGGCTCCTTTATCAGCTAAGCAGGAATTAGCCAGCTGCGCCGCTGTGCGCCAGTGAACTCTACGCCAGTGAACTCTACGCCACTGCAGCACCCCGATAAGGCAGTGCAGGCCTGCCATGCAGCATCGCCACATGCGCTTGAGCTCCAGCAGCCCCATATGCACTGGAGCTGAACCTGATGATCGGGCCTTACTGCCCTGATATAAATAATAAAGGCCTGTATTAACAGGCCTTTATTATTGGTGATTATGAGGTCAAGGGGTGCTGCTTTGAGTGCGGCTCTTAATATCAGAGGAGTCACCCTGGTCAGCTGCCTCTGCAGCGTCGGCATTGTAGGTGCTGTCGCTCATCTGGTTTAGCTTGAGGTAGTTGGAGACAAAGTCAGGTGATGGCAGTTCGCTCAGAGCGTCGCTGTCAGCACTGTGCGACATGGGCTCAAGAGGAACATCCAGAGGACCTAACAGATCAAGGCGCCAGGAGGTCTGCAGCAGGGGAGTCTGTCCCAGAGCCTTGGCACGGAAGTAGTCATTGAGCAGCTGTTTTTTAAGCAGTACCTGAGGGCAGATATTGCTGTTCTCAAGCTTCTTGCTGATAGCCCTCTTGAGAGCCTCGAAATTCTCCTGCATGCTGCGCTGATGGGAGAAGTAGTCATAAGGAATGGTCAGATCAGGGTACATAGGAGCCTGACGGGCCTGAGCAATCCATTTGACAATGATATCGCCAAACTGCCTGATGGTGCCATGCTTGACGCCACGGTGCTCCAGTTCTTTTTTGGAACGTGGCATGTAGCGGGCCAGCTGCCACATGGACTTGGAGGTAATGATGCGGTTTAATGCCTGGTTTTCACTACGGGCCAGCTCCATGCGCTCACGGGCCAGGTAATGCAGAACGTTGAGTTCCTTTTCATTGAGCAGACCGGCGGCAGGGATGGCCAGATAGGCATTATCCTCATCGACATCACTGATATAACGGGAGCGAATATAGTTCATCTCCTCAATGAAGTAACCGAAATTACGTTCAGAGATGATTTCCCTGATTTTGTGGAACAGGGGCTCCAGATACTCAACATCAAGGGCTGAATAGTTGAGCTGCTCAGTGGTCAGAGGACGGTGAGTCCAGTTGGAGCGGGTGCAGTCCTTGGCAAGGGTAATACCAAGAAATTCCTGCAGGGCAAAGTTAAGACCACGTCCATAGCTGTGGCCGCAAAAAGCCAGCATCAGCTGCAGGTCGTAAATACGCTCAGGGAGAATCTGGTCGCAGTTGATACGGCGGGCCTCATGGGCAAGAAGCTCAATATCCTCAGAGCAGGCAAAGGCCAGCACAATGGCTCTGGTATGACACAGAGCTTCAATCAGGGGCTGAACCTGACCTTCAAGCATCCATACATCTACCAGATAGTTGCAGTCATGAATGGCCAGCTGCAGTAAAGAGAAGTCAGGATAGTAGCAGGTGACGCGCATGAACTCGGTGTCAAGACCAATAAGGTCATTCTCACCCAGCGATTCAATCAGATTGCAAAGCGTTCTGACACCTGCTGGTGAGTCAATAAACTCGTAGTAGACATCGTCGTCCATAATTTAAATCTCCTGCATTATGGGTTTCAGCCTCATTCTGTGCTGATAACTCTCAGATTATCCTGCTGGCAACGGGACGTGCCCGTGCTGCCCAATGCATTCTGGTAATGTGCCCGGTTCCAAACCATGGCGTAAGAATGGTCAGAGAACCAGGGACCTCAGTCTGACAGGTAACCTTAAGTGAGTTATCTGGTAAGAATGTCCCCATGACAGCTTACAGTAGCTTCTACCGGTATCTGCATGTGCAAAGCATGTTAGCACACGCACAGCTATTAGGCGATCGCCCGGGGCTTTGGACGTGAAAATTTACCGCTGTGAAAATCGATGATCGGGATGCAACAGGTATCCGAGCGCAGGGGCTTGAGTTCAGACTGTCCATGGTTGTTACGCATACAGCCAGAGCACTGGCTGCCACAGCGCAGCCTGCCTCCGCCAGGTGGGCTGCGGTTTGCCACGAGGGTTGCCTGCGGTGCAGCACGAGGGTGGATTGCGGTGCAGCACGATGGTTGCCTGCGCTTCATCAGAGTCCCTGTATTTAAGCTCTACTGCAGGCCTCAAAGAGGCTGACATTGAAAGGCTTGAGGTGCGGCGGTGCATTCATTCATGCAGCTGATGCAGCTGTCGTGCAGCAGGTAATGCAAATGGCTGCAAAGGTCTGAGGGCAGAGCTGCGATAAGATGTTGAGAGCTCAGATAACTGTCTATGGAGAGATAGCCAGGGGCAGGGATGCCGCCCATGTTCAGAAAAGTACAATGCTGAGTCTTTAAGCAGTTATCACTTTGAGAAGGTGGGACACGCAGATAAAAACCATGTCTGGCCACAGTGGTTCGGGAAAAGCGCATTTTTATGGCTGTGTTGCACACTGATGTTATGACTGACAAAAACACAGAAAGTTCAGTCAATTATGCCGGGGGCAGGCTAAGATGCAAAGGCGTGGCGGGAGATGTGGCTGGACCGGCCATGAAAACAAAACCCCGCCATATGGCGGGGCTGTTAGTGACAGGACAAGGCGCTGACTCTGGTCTTAGATATAGAAATCGACGTAGTCGTTGCGCTTTCTCTTTAAAAACTCGCTGACCAGGAAAATGCTTGATACCAGCAGGCCGCAGGAGAATGAGGCCAGAATCCACTCAGGCATGGTAAAGCCCAGCAGGCTCCAGTCCAGAGGCTCGCAGGATGCTGTAGGTGAGAACATCCATGGCAGCCACTGATCAAGAGGCATAAATGAAGGGAAAGATGGCTTGAGCTTGCAGACTGCTCCAAAGCCGCTCTGATAAACGGAGGTCATATGGTCAAAGGCCACGATGACACCACCGGCGCTGCCCGTCAGAAAGGTCAGATTTGCAATGTTGCGGAACAGGAAGTTGGTTGGACGTAAAAAGCCAATCAGTCCTGCAGCAATAAAGGAAAGATAGAAGGCACGCTCATAGACACAGTTAACGCATGGAGGCAGGCGCAGGTAGTACTGGAAATATAAGCCGGCACTTTCCAGAATCACACCCAGAAGCAACAGTAATATCCAGGTAATGCGATGGCGCACGAGCGATTGAACAAGATGAAAGAATCCCATATCAAGCCACATCCTGTATCCAGAGAGAATTAATAGGCGCAGAGGCTGCCTGTCATGTAATGTACTTTAAATTGTCAGTAAATAAAAGACCTGTACTGGCGCGGTAACTAATTATCACAAGCTCGATAGCGGGCAGCGCAGCTTAAGATTGTGTGCCTTTAATCAGCAAAAGCGCGGATGCAACAAAGGTAAATCTTATCAGGCATGCAGTCCGCAGTACCAGCGTGCCAAATTATGCCCCTGGATCCAGGGGGTAATATTCTGACTGACTGTCTGCTCATCACTGCGCTCCTGGCTTTTCATAGAACCATGACAGGTACATGGCATAACTCAGCTCATCTAAGATGCTGTAAGTGGCTTTTGCAACTGGAACAATACAGCTTCACATTGCTGGCGTATGACTGCCAGGATGCTGTACACGGCTCAGCCGGAGTACAGTGCAGTAGCAGCAGGTAAGTAAAGGTTTGATGAGAGCCGGAGGTCTGCTTCTTATATCTTTACTGTTATGGGGAATAGCTATGTAACCTGCCCTTTAAGAGCAGTCTGAGCTGGTTGAGCGGCTGGTGCAGATGCGGACAGGACAAGTAAGAATGAGGTCTCAATGAGCGGGCGCTGTGCCGTGACGCAGTGAGCCTGTGACTGACAAATTGAGCGAGCGCTGTGCCGTGACGCAGTGAGCCTGTGACTGACATATTGAGCGGGCTCAACCATTGGTCTGCAGTGTCTGCAGGCGGCTTTTGTGTGGTGGTTTCACCTCCCAGCTGCAGGTTCAGCTGCGCAGAGGGGACTTTTGGAGTGAATGCCTGGTTGAGGCGCAGTTAAGTGAAAGTTGAGTGAACGTTGAGTGATCGTTGAGTGAGCGTTGAGCGGGGCGGCAGATGGTGCAAATTAGAGCGGGCGCTGTTGAGTGAAAACCTGGATTGTGGGTTCGAAGGGAGGTGTTTGATAGCAGATCCGGGGAAGAGATGATACCGGGAACATAACCGTCAATATGGCCGGATTTTCGATTGGTGCACGGAAAATTGTGGGTGAAAACTGCCTGTTTATCATGATTTATGTTGCGAAAAAGGCACGCACAGTGCACGTAAGGTGTTACAGTAAAATTTGCAAAAAATGTGCATGCGGCCTTTTCAGCTTGTATGACAGATGTAAAAAGCCTTTTATATCAGCTTTCTATGTGTTTTGCACTGTTATGGTGCTGTGTTTTTGACACCTTACAGTGTGATGGATATCAATTTTGCAAGGCTGTTTAACCAGCTGCAATGGACATTTTCATGCAGGGCCTGCAAAGCTCCGTAAACGTTTCAAATTTCAAGAAAATCCAGTATCTACTGGGTTTTTAAAGGATAAGGGGTATAGGTTGCACGTACGGTATATGTGTTGTTGTGGTACAGATCGTCTGTGTTGGGCTTATTGCAGGGAGGGGCAGTGACAGTTAAGTGAATGCGCCAAAATGGAGCAAAAGCGATAAACAGGCGATCCCTTATGGTGAGTCAGGGGTGAGTTTTGTTGCAGGCATAATTGTCAGTCGTTATCAAGGAAAAAGTGATTTTTACACCAGTTTTGCTGTGAATTTGTGGGCTATATCTCATTTTTAAGGGTGATAATTCGCTGTGTTTCACAATTTTGGGCAATTTTGGGAAAATAAATCTGCAAACTGATTAACATGTACTTACGCTTTCACTCAATTTTTGTTGAGTGATCGTCAATCGGAAATGACAGTGTCAGGTGACAGTTCAGTCTCTGATGTTGCGCCACCAGAAAGCTCCTTTACAGGACCTGGATGGACAGGCTGCAGCCACCACAGGATTTCCGCAAGTCATCAGGGCTGTTGCCATATCAGAATACCTGAGCTGCATTTCTATATATCTCCTCTGGTACTGATCGTCAGCGGTGATACGGCATATACATAATGCCTCAAACTACCACTGCGGCAGTCTGTGTGATTAGTTAAAGTTTATATAGCCGTCTGAGCAGGCTTGTACATATTACAGAGCTCCTGCTCTGTAAGATTCAGACAGCTGTTATCTGTCTGCCGTACCCTGCACTGAGGTCCTGACGCTTTCGGCAAGTTCCTTTTCATGAACCTGACGGGATGGATCAGAAAGCAGGGCTGAACCTGTCGCTATCAGTGATTGCCATTTATTTTCTTTGTTGGAGGCAATGACAGGGGCAGGGCAGACAGAGTTTTTTTGTTAGCTGAGATTGTTTTGGAGGTTTTTCCATGCGCAAAGAACACGATTTCATCGGTGAACTGGAAATTGCAGATGACGTTTACTATGGTGTTCAGACTTTCCGCGCCAAGCAGAACTTTGACATTACCGACGAGCATTTAAAGGACTATCCAGCCTTTATTTACGGTTATGCCAAGGTTAAGAAGGCCTGTGCCCTCACCAATCACGAGTTAAGCCTCCTCGATAAGGAAAAGTGCGACTTCATCTGTAAAGCCTGTGATGAGATCCTCACCGGCAAGTACAACGACCAGTTTGTGGTAGATATGCTCCAGGGTGGCGCCGGTACTTCTACCAACATGAACTCCAATGAAGTCATTGCCAACATCGGTCTGACTCTGATGGGCCACAAGAAGGGCGAGTACGAGTTCCTTCACCCAAATGACCATGTCAACCTTTCTCAGTCAACCAATGACTCTTACCCAACTGCTCTGAAGATCGCCATCTACGATTACATTGAGCAGCTCTTTGAAGGCATCAAGGTATTACGCGACTCCTTCTCCCGTAAGGCTGAGGAGTTCAAGGACGTCATCAAGATGGGCCGTACCCAGCTGCAGGACGCCGTACCAATGACCGTAGGTCAGGAATTCCACGCTTTCGTAACCATGCTCGATGAGGACCTCTCCCGTCTTGAGGAAGCCCGTCAGCTGATGCTGGAAGTCAACCTCGGTGGTACTGCTATCGGCACCGGTATTAATGCTCACCCTGATTTCTCACGTCTGGTAGTTAAGCATTTATCCGAGATCACCGGCGACAAGTTTGTTTCTTCCTGTGACCTCGTTGCTGCTACCCCTGACTGCTCAGGCTATGTTCAGGTAATGGGCGTGTTAAAGCGTATGGCCATCAAGCTGTCCAAGACCTGTAACGATCTGCGCTTATTAGGTTCCGGCCCACGCTGCGGTCTTAACGAAATCAACCTGCCTAAGATGCAGCCAGGCTCTTCCATTATGCCAGGCAAGGTCAACCCGGTTATTCCTGAGGTTGTAAACCAGGTCTGCTATCACGTAATCGGCGCTGACGTAGCCGTAAGCTTTGCCTCTGAGGCCGGCCAGCTCCAGCTCAACGTAATGGAGCCAGCTATCGCCTACGAGATCTTCAAGTCCATCAAGATGCTCGACCGTGCCTGCCGTACTCTGGCCACCAAGTGCGTTGACGGTATCACCACCAATGACAAGGTATGTCTGGACTTCGTAATGAACTCCATTGGTATCGTTACCGCTCTGAACCCATACATTGGCTATGAGAACTCCGCCTCCATCGCCAAGGAAGCCCTTGAGACCGGCAAGCGTGTCCGCGACATTGCTCTGGAGCGTGGCCTGTTAAGCGCTGAGCAGCTCGATGAGCTCTTAAGCCCTAAGAACATGTTACAGCCTGAGCTGTCCGCCGAGTCACGTGCCCACTTCGCCAAGAAGGAGTAAGGCTCTTTCAGCTGGCAAGGCAGATGCGTGAGCAAAGGCCTTTCCATAACAGCAGCGGTAACCGGGCAACGCGCCGCACCGCTGCCCTGGACCTGACATCAGGTCCAGCACTGCATAAGACATAAAATGCTTTATATGCAGTTTTATATACTGTCAGCATGCCTGACAGTGGCAGAACCGCAGACCGGATGTCTGCAGGCTGCCCCCTGAATAACACCGGTGACACGGGCGCGTCTGTCGGCAGCACGGATCCGGAAGTCAGGGATGTTCTTTTGTGCAGTCATGCGTGCCTGAGGCCGCTGCTGCTTACTGATGGCCGCTAAGACGGCCATCCCGATTTCTCATCCGGATTATTTCCGAAATATAACAGACCTGCAAGGCCATATGGTTTAAACAGGTCGCAAGACCGGACCACTGAGGTCTGTAACGGAGCGCAGTAACAGGTAAGACTCCAGGGGCAGATTTCATTATCCGGCAAGGCAGGAGAGCATGAGCAGCCCTTGCTGACATCTCTCCATACAGGAAAAAGAGGTGATTGTCCTTAAATCTGCACAGGCTGTCCTGTCAGGACTGAGCCTGCAGCGCAGAAAGGAAAAGAGCAGGTCAGGATCAGGGCCACGGACTTAAAGTCCGTAAGAGCAAAAGGCCGCCTGGGCAGCTCAGTTTCACCGGATTTTCCAGGGTATCCTCCCTGATGCAGGATAAACATCACCCCACCAGGGGACATCAACAGACAGCACTTTAACCGGTGCTGAAAATTCCAACAAAGAAAAGCCAGGGCAGGAGTGATTTTTTGCTCTTGCCTTTTTAGCCATTGATGGTTCTTTGAGGGAAAGGTTTGAACGACCTGCTATGCAGGTTGCAGCAAACCACAGCCATACCTGTGCCATAAGCTATGTGCCACGCAACAATCCAGGCTGTCAAAATTGATGTTCACAGAGGGTGTTCTTTATTGTCATCACAGCCGCCACCTCCGGGAGGTTGAGCCGAAGCTTTGATGAACCATGCTGCTCAGACCCAAGTTGAGCTGGAGTATCCAGCCAGCCAGAATTCCAGATGCAGGTATATCCTGCAGTCATATGCAGGCTGCTGCAAACGAATGCAGCCGCAACCAGATGTGGCGCAGGCACAACCAGATGTGGCGCAGCCACAACCCAAAGCGCCGCAGATGTACAGCCGCACCCCACAGCGGTGCAGCTGTGCAGCCGCAAGCTAATGTACAAAGGGACTGCCCTTGCAGACAGAGTCTGCTCTTGCAGATATTTACTAAGGAGCGCAGCACGGGCTGCGTAATACAGGTTTAAGCCAGCTGTTTCCCCAAGCTCAGGGACAGCAGGCTGCTGACCGGACCAGCTGATACTCAGCTGTTTCACATGCCAGCTGTACGCTGTCAGGGCCGTCAGCATAGTCAAAGACCATATGAGCGCAGGTAAATTCCTGCTGCGCTGGTCACTTTGACGCAGGGCGCATCAGTTTGCCGGCCCCGGCTGGCAGTGGTGGAATCAACCTTCCAGCCGGGCAGGGATATTTGCTGTTCCTGAGGGGCTGATGCAGGGAGCTGTGAAGCTGACTGTTTTTAGATGGCAGTGAGCTCCCATTGTTGAGCCTTTATAAATAAGAGCTGTTTTTCTTTGTTGCCGATATTAAATCCATTGCAGTCTGATTTTCTGCCGCAACTGATATCACTGTCCGCCAGTCATCCATGACAGATGAACGCTGGTCATTCACCTCAACTGAACGTGCCACCGGCACAGTAAAGCTTCCTGTTTTCAAGTATCTCCGGTCAGGCTGTTTTTCAGCATCTTTGACCGCAGTGTCTTGAGTGCAGTTGCTTTGATGAGATGAAAGGCGTGATAGCACTGCGGTCCGGATCAAATCAGGCTGGCCACGCAAGTGGCTAAGGAGAATCTATGGATCTGTTGCTTATTCTGCGCCTGCTGGTGCTCTTTGGCGTTATCTTCATGGGTATTCGCCTGGGCGGTATGGCCATTGGCTATACAGGTGGTCTTGGTGTCATCATTCTCACCGTATTCCTGGGAATGAATGCCGGTGCCATCCCTACCGACGTTATTCTCATCATTATGTCAGTTATTGCTGCCATTACCGCTCTGCAGAAGGCAGGCGGCCTTGATTACATGGTACGCATCGCTGAAAGGATTCTGAGAAACAATCCAAAATACATTAACTTCCTTGCGCCTACAGTTACCTACGTGCTGACCATTCTGGCCGGTACCGGTCACACTGCCTTTGCCATGATTCCTGTAATCGTGGAAGTTGCCAAGGAGCAGGACATCAAGCCTGCCGGTCCTTTATCAATTGCCGTAGTATCAGGCCAGGTAGCCATTACTGCTTCCCCTGTATCTGCTGCCGTAGTTTACATGACCGGTGTACTCGAGCCATATGGCTGGTCCTACCCTGCCTTATTACTGGTATGGCTGGTTACCACCTACGCAGGCTGTATGATTGCTGCTTTCATCATGTCCACCTTCTTTAACAAGGGCAAGCTCTCTGATGACCCTGTCTACCGTGATCGTGTAGAGGCTGGTCTGACTGCCCCTGTTGGTGCCAGGGAGCGTTCAGAGCTGCCTGAGACCGCCAAGAGTGCCGTGATGATCTTCTTAACCGGCGTGCTCTTTGTAGTTCTGTATGCCACCTTAATCTCTGACGTTATCCGTGTACCATTTACTCAGTACCTCCAGGCTAACATAGCAGATGGCGGCAGCATCATCTCCTCAGCACTGCTGGCTGTTTTAGAGCCATTAAAGCTTGCCCGTGACGGCGCCATCATGTCCTTCATGCTGCTGATTGCCACTTTCATTGTTATGAAGTGCAAGCTCAACACCGGTGAACTGGCTGATACCCCAACTTTCAAGTCAGGTATGACTGCCTGTATCTGTGTGCTGGGTGTAGCATGGCTGGGTAACACTTTCGTTGCCGGTTACAGCGATCAGATCCAGGCCTTCTCCAAGGACATCATCTCCGTCTACCCAGGCGTTCTGTCCATCGTGCTGTTCTTCATCTCAGCACTGTTATACTCACAGGCTGCTACAGCCAAGGCTCTGATTCCAGTAGTTATCGTAGCTCTGGGTATTGATGCCGCTCCAGATCAGGCCTACATTCTGGTTGCTTCCTTCGCTGCTGTTTCCGGTCTGTTCATTCTGCCAACCTACCCAACCTTACTGGGTGCTGTACAGATGGACGACACCGGCTCAACCCGCATCGGCAAGTACATCTTCAACCACTCCATGTTATTGCCTTGCATACTTAGTATCTTCATCTCTGTAGCTCTGGGCTTCGTGATTGCTCCAATCTTCTAAGCCTGAGCTCTGGAGTTCAAGTCCGGCGCGGTCAGTCAGCCATTGCAGACCTGACCGCAGCCAGGATGGATACTCACCGGGCCAGCCCGCATCAGCGGGCACCATAAAGACAAATCGCAGGAAGCCGCGCTCAGGCGCAGCAACCTGCGATTTTTCGTTTCAGCCCTGTAACCCGTCATCTGATGCCCACAATTTTGAGCACTCAGACCTCAAAGGCGCCACCCGATGGCACGCTGGCGCGCACCTGACTGAGGCGCGTCATAAGTTGCCCCCTCAATGCACTCCAGCCAGAGGTGCCAACCGTCGGCCATCAATGCACACCAGCCAGAGGGGCCAACCGGCGGCCATCAATGCACTACAGCCAGAGGGGCCAACCGGCGGCCCGCAGGCGCACCGGCCTGATGTGCGCTATCCGGATGGACATGGATAAATGCGAGCTGAAAATATCATATGGTACTGCGAAGGCCGTGCACCTGGGACCGGCCATGGGCGCATAGCATTACTCCATACGTGGGTAGCTGAGATTGCTGCAGTCGCCTAAGAGGAAAAGCTCAATTTGCATGCTCCTGCAAATCCAGCAGTTACAGTAGCCAGCGGAGCCATGAAATGTCATGTCCTGTCCTGTCATGTCATGTCCTGTCTGTGCGTTATGACTGTGGGCTCTGTCAGGAATACCGGCTTCGTTAGAGGAGCTGGTGGTCAGAACAGCTAAGTCGCCAGGTCTTCAGATGGCTTTATAGCTATATTTAGGGGTTTTGAGGTGGTTTTGGAGCACTTTTGGGCCTGAAAGTGGTGATTGGAATCAATTTTTGAGTGTTTTTGCGTTACTTTTGGCGCAAAAACAGTGCGCCATTTCGGCTCTTGTGTTATTTTATCGTGCGTTGAGCGGCACAGGGCCGTCTCTTGCAGGTGAAAGTCATGCTGCCCCGGACGAAAAACAGGGTACGGCAGGGCTTTTATCGCCTTTTGTTCCTGCAGCGTTTTTGTGTGCTGCAGGGAGCAGGCACATGCTGCACATGCTTATGCACGCAAAGTCACAAAGATGTGTATTAATAAGTCATTGTGTGCCTTATTGCAGCTTCTGACACGCAGACAGCCGTCTGCGTACTGTCCTGTCTGGTCTTTTCTGGTGAAAATCCAGGATTTTTGTGACCGTACAGGACCGTAAGGCTGTTTTTTTTGCAGTCTTTTGCCAGGAACTTGCAATACATCACAGCGTGAAAAAAAGCCACGCATATAATGAATTTCAGGTAACGATAATTTTCCGTGCAGAACTGTACGCTATTTATTAAAGGTGGCTTATAAATTCTGGGCGGCTAATTAATATGCGCTTATCTTAACGTTACCTTTTGGGATTATTGTCCTGACTCCCCTGACAACCTGTTCCGGGCTGTGCCCTGCAAAGGGCACGGCCTGCAAATGCGTCCAGTGCATACGTAATCTTCAGGTGCTCCATGCAGTTTCCAGTATGGCTGACATGTCACAGCAGCTGAACTTTCAGCAGCAGGCTGCAGTGCCATGATTACGGATGCATTTGATGCCACGCAACCAGGGACTGTTGCCAGGTGGAGTCAGTAACATGACCTGAACCATGGGGACTGTGAGCTGCTTTCAGGCAGCCACAGAGCAGCTGTCTTTCATTGAGAATGTCCGGCCCCATGTCAGGTCAGCCCTGGCTGAGCGGTATTAGCCGCATAAGTGCTCCTGGTATGGCGCAGCCATGTACAGGGCAAAATCTTATCCCCGTGTTGCACGGGGCTGAGTCAGCCCGACTCCTTGCATTTCCCATTAAAGGAGTCGTCAGGGCCGGAACTGAGCGGTGCCATGCCGCAGCTTCCAGCAATCAGGCCAGACAAAAGGATAATGCTCGCTTTTCCGAACTGATACCTCAGGAGAGCACCAGAGACGATTTGACTGCCGGTGAATGCCGGCTGAATATCAGGTCAGCCCGGCTCCAGGTCGGGCACCTGAATATGGCAGGACAAGCCCGGATACATGCAGATAAGCCCGGATGTGGCTGGACTTGACCGGCCTCAGGCCGGGTGACCCATGCTGTATGCCGGGGATGCCGGATCTGTCTTGATGTCAGCAGTAACAGTCTGCTGCAACCCCGCCTTAATCTTTATCTGTCTGTCCCCAAAGCAGTTGAGAAGCATCGTGGCGCTGCCCGGGCTGCCTGTGAACCTTTCACTGTGCAGCAGTCTCATGCTTTTATCTCATGCTTATTGCACAGTTAAATGCTGTGAGGCTGCAGGTTGTCTCTCTGCTTGCCAGCTTATGCCGATCTGTATCTGTTTTTGCAAGGCAGGCCGTTTGTCATGGAGCAATCTGATGGCCGGGGCGCGTGCCCCCGGGCATTAATGGAGATGGCCGTGCCGGTGGTTGTGGTCAGGGCCGTTGTTTGGGTGTTTTAGCTCTGCACTTTTCACATGCTTGCAGTTATGTGTGTCTTATCCTGAAGTGGCCTGCGCTGCAGGTAACAGCAGGATCTGACTGGCAAGTAAAAAGTGCCGGGCGGGGGCCGCAAGGTTCCGTGGTTTGGTTATTTAAACGAGTGGATGCTATGCCGCAAATTACTTACAGTAAGGCTTTTGCCCTTAACTTTATGGGCACCGCACCAGGCTGGTATAAGATATTTATTGTTGCCTGTCTTATCATCAACCCTGTTCTGGCCATGATCTCTCCGGTACTTGCCGGCTGGGTTCTGGTTGCTGAGTTCATTTTCACCCTGGCGATGGCGCTTAACTGCTATCCGCTCATTCCAGGTGGCTTCCTTGCCATTGAAGCTGCAGCCATTGGCCTGTGCGACATGGAAAACGTGCGCCATGAAATCAGTGCCAACCTTGAAGTAATTCTGCTGCTGATGTTCATGGTGGCAGGTATTCACTTCGTACGTGACGTGCTGCTTTTCACCTTCACCAAGCTCATGGTAAAGGTACGCTCTCACGTATCACTGGCCATGATTTTCTCCTTCCTTGGAGCTTTCCTGTCAGCCTTCCTTGATGCTCTGACTGTGCTGGCCGTTATTATCACCATCAGCATGGGCGTATACCGTTACTACCATGATCTGGTTTCAGGTGATGCCGCCACTGCCCGTCTTGGCAATGACAACTACGTCAAGGATGAGTACAAGGCCGACCTCGAGCAGTTCCGTGCTTTCCTGCGTTCTATCCTCATGCACGCAGCTGTTGGTACCGCTATCGGTGGTGTATGTACCATTGTAGGTGAGCCTCAGAACATCATTATCGGTAACATTGCCAACTGGCAGTTCGTTGAATTTGCCGTACGTGTATCTCCTGTTTCCCTGCCTGTAGTTATCTTCGGCTTTGCCACCTGCTTTGTTCTTGAGAAGACCAGGATCTTTGGCTTTGGTGTTGCCATGCCGGAGTCCGTACACAAGATGCTCGTTGAGCAGGATCAGCACGCCTCCGAGAACTTAAGCCGTCGTGACCGCATCCGTCTTATCATCCAGCTGCTGTGCTGCATCTGGCTGGTAATCGGTCTTGCTCTGCACCTTGCTGCCGTAGGCTTAATCGGTCTGTCAATTATCGTTCTGGCCACCGGCTTATGCGGTGTTACCTCTGAAGAAGAAATCGGCAAGTCCTTCACTGAGTCTCTGCCATTCTGCGCCCTGTTATGCGTATTCTTCACCGTAGTTACCGTAATCTCCCAGCAGGAGCTCTTCAAGCCATTAATCAACTGGGTACTGTCCACTGATCCATCAGTACAGCTGCCTATTTTCTATATTGCCAATGGTATTCTTTCTGCTGTTTCTGACAACGTATTCGTTGCTACCATCTACATCCAGGAAGTTTACGCTGCCATGTTAAACGGCGTTATTACCGGTGAGCACTTCGATCACCTGGCCATCGCCATTAATGCCGGTACCAACCTGCCATCCGTTGCCACCCCTAACGGTCAGGCTGCATTCCTGTTTTTATTAACCTCCGCTCTGGCTCCGCTTATCCGTCTGAACTATGTACGTATGATGTGGATGGCTCTGCCATATACCATTGTTCTGACTATTGTTGGCTTAATCGGCACCTGGTTCATCCTTCCTGAAATGACTCAGGTTATGATCGATTCCGGTCTCATAGTATCTGGCGATATTCATCACGCTCACGAAATGGGCTCAGCCTTAAAGCAAGGCGCTGAGGGGGCAGCCCCGGCTCTTCCTGTCATGGGCCACTAAGCCGAAGCTCAGTTAATCAGTCACCACGCCCGCCAGTCAGCCGCCTCTTCAGGGCAGCATGACTGGCTATCCCCGCCGGGCAGAACCAGCATAACTATGCTCGTTCCTGCCTGGCAAGGGACCGACCATATGGCTGACTGTAAATACTCTGGCACCTCAGGTGCCCGCCAACAGCGTTTCCTGGCAACGGGAAGCGCTGTTGTGCTTTAAGAGCTCCACAAAACAAACCGACCGGCACCGCCCCTCCTGTTCTCAGGACCGGTCCGCCCTGTCTTGCTGACCGGCCTGCCTGCCACAGCAAGTCCAGCCTGTCCGGCCGGCAGCCAACCTGGTTTGTCCGTACAGAAGCTAATCCAGCCTGTCCGGCCAGCAGCCACTCAGGCTTGCCAGCACAGCAGCTAATCCAGCCTGTCCGGCCAGCAGCCAATCGGGCTTGTCCGTACAGCAGCTAATCCAGCCAGTCCGGCCAGCAGCCAACCTGGTTTGTCCGTACAGCAGCTAATCCAGCCTGTCCGGCCAGCAGCCAGTCGGGCTTGTCCTGCCAGCTGTCAATCCAGCCTGTATGGCCAGCATCCGGATCCTGGCCAGCTGCTCAATAGCAGTATCGTACTGTGGCTCCAGTCAGAGTTATGATTGATCATGATTCAGGTATTATCTGTACAGGTCAGACTTTCTGCCCGCTCCTTCAGACCGGTCACCTCGCTGTTCTTTAAGGATTTGGCTTTGGCTCTGGCACAAGTACTGGCTGTGATTAGCATGAGTGAGTGGGACAGGGGGCGATACTGTGCACCACATTAGTCCATATACTGTGCTGTAGCTGATGATAATAGTGGTCATATGGCCTAAACAGTCAGTGCGCTGCATAGCATGCAGGTGCCTGAAAAACGTTCTTTGGGTATAATCAAACCATCATTAATGTGTTGTTTGTGTCCCGGTCCTTTGCCATTGAACAAGGGGATACCGGAGACAGTGTGTAATTTAAGCTTTTCTGGCAGTTCCGGTTGCATGCCTGACTGTCTTTTCTTTCCTTGCCTTACATGGCTCTTGTCTTTACGGCTTTATGAAGTCAGCGCAGAGCAGCAGATCAGGCTGCGCCGAGCAGCTGCGGCAGCATCAGCACCTGCAGCTGGCCTGGCAGCTGCCTGATCAGGCAGCCTGTCAGCTGATGCTTCAGCAATTTGTCCTGCTTTCGGATATGTAACAGCCATATCGTGCTTTTATGTGCCGGTTACTTGCAGACGGTGTTGCCAAGGTGGCGTACTGATGCTGATGGGCCCGGGGGATTATGGAAAGAGAGGGCCGTGAGGCATGCCAGGAGTGGCCGGCGAGGCTGTGAGCAGGAGAGGGCACAATGCAAATTTATCTGGTAGGCGGTGCCGTACGTGACAGGCTGCTGGGAATTGAGGGTGCTGATCGTGACTATGTGGTTACCGGTGCCTCAGTAGAGCAGATGCTCGAGCTTGGTTATCACCAGGTGGGCAATGACTTCCCCGTTTTTTTACACCCTGAGACCAAAGAAGAATATGCTCTGGCCCGTACTGAGCGTAAAAATGGTCAGGGCTACAAGGGCTTTTCCTTTACTTTCTCACCTGAGACTACTCTTGAGGAAGATCTGATTCGCCGTGATCTGACTATCAATGCCATTGCCGAGGACAAGGATGGCAATCTTATTGATCCTTACCATGGTGTTGAGGATCTCAAGAACAAGATTCTGCGCCATATTTCACCGGCTTTTATTGAAGATCCGCTGCGTGTGCTGCGCGTAGCCCGTTTTGCTGCCCGCTTTCATTCTCTGGGCTTTCGTATTGCCGAAGAAACACTGGAGATGATGCGCCGTATCTCTGAATCTGGTGAGCTTAAGACTCTGACTCCGGAGCGTGTCTGGATTGAGCTGCAAAAGTCACTGCAGACTCCAAATCCTGAGGTCTTTATCTACATTCTCCACTGCACCGGAGCCCTGGGTGAGGTGCTTCCTGAGGTGGAAAAACTCTCAGGCGTGCCTGGTCCAAAGCGCTGGCATCCTGAGATTGATACTCTGGTACACACCACCATGACCGTGCACCGTGTGGCAAGGGAGACCGATGACCCGGTAGCACGCTTTGCCATGCTCTGTCATGACCTCGGCAAGGGCCTTACCCCTCCAGAGTGCTGGCCTCATCACAAGGATCACAACATCCATGGCTTAAAGCCTCTTGAGGAGCTGTGCCATCGTCTTAAGGTGCCTAATGAGTACCATGACTTTGCCCGCATCGTGGTCTACTACCACTCTTTCATCCATCACCTCTACCGTGAAGGTCCTGAGGGCGTAGTAAGTCTGCTCGATCATCTCGACGCATGGCGCCGTCCTGAGCGCATTCACCCATGGATTGTGTGTTGCAAATGCGACTTCCTGGGCCGTAAGGACTTTGAGGGCCGTACCTTTGAACGTGCTGAGTACCTGGCTCGCATGTTTGAAATCTGCCGTGAGGTTACTGCAGCTCATTTCGTTGAGCAGGGGCTGCGTGGTGCTGAGATTGGCAAGGCCATTCACCGCCGCCGTGTTGAGCTGGTTGCCGAGTTCATGAAGACCATGCCAGAGGGCGAGCTTAACGACCACAACTATCTGCCAACCAATGACTGCGATCACGACAAGTTCCACACCCGCGACTGATGCCAGGCTGCGTCGCGCTGCAGCGCAATGCCGCAGCGCGGCTGGCGGCAGCGCGGTTGGCGGCAGCCCCCTGGCGCCGACAGGCGATAAGGGGCTGCAGGCTTTGTGGAACCCATAATGCAACAGGGCTCCTGAACATGAAGTTCAGGAGCCCTGATTTTTCTGCAGGGGCAGCTTCAAGATAATGCTGCCCCTGGTGGTGGCTCAGTGCTTATACGCAGAAGTAGAGCAGAGCAGCACCGAGCAGGATACGGTAGATAACAAATACTGCCATGCCGGACTTGGAAATGAAGCGCATGAACAGGGAGATAACAATCAGGCTGGAGATAAAGGAAAGAACAGCGCCTATGAGCATCTCCATTGGGTTGGCTCCCACTGTTTCATTATTGATGAGCTTGATGCCTTCGTAAAGTGCTGAAGCCAGAATGATAGGGATGGAGAGCAGGAAGCTGAAACGGGCAGCAGCCTCAGGACGAAGACCAAGGAACAGACCTGCAGTCAGGGTAATACCTGAGCGTGAGGTACCTGGGATAATGGCAATGGCCTGAGCAAAGCCAATGATAACAGCCTGTCCAAGGGTAAGGTGACGCAGAGTATCTGGGCGCTCAGTTTCCATATTGGCAAGAGTACGGCTGTTGAACTTGCGATTGACGTATGAGGCCACACCAAGAAGCAGACCAAAACCGATGGTGGTGTAGGCAATTACATGAATGGAGCGGGCTACTGTTCCAATGAACTCCTCCAGCATCAGGCCAGCCAAAGCTGCCGGAATGGTAGCAATGACAATGAACCAGCCTACACGGCTGTAAGGGGTATGGCGGCGCTTTACAATGGACTCGAGGGTATGAGTAAAGATCTGGGAAAGGTCGGAGATGTAGTAAATGATTACAGCCATCAGCGTACCAAGGTGAACGGCAACGTCAAAAGCAAGTCCCTGGTCTTCCCAGCCCAGAATCTGACTTGGGAAAATGAGGTGGGCACTGGATGAAACAGGAAGGAACTCGGTAAGTCCCTGCAGCAAAGCAAGGACGACAATATGGGTAATAGGCACTTACTTACATCCTATAAATGGTGTGCTGACTGAACTGTCTCTCAGCTGTGTTTCCAGCAAAGAACTCACAAGCATGTTTTCTGTATTCCGTGCCATGGCACGGTTGTATGAAATGACTGTGCAAAGGAACGACAGATATGGCGTAGATGCGTCCATAAAGGGCAGCCTCGCAGGCGGCACATATGGACAGTACTGTCAGGAAAGAAACTGCCACAGGCGCTGCCGCGCACGGTCTTAGAGAGAGAAATTATTCCCCTGTATGGGAACAGGGAAAGGATAATAGCTCATTTTAGACTGCCATGGTGACGAAATGTTCTCATTTACCCAGCAATGACACACAAAAGGTCAAAATGCATATACCTCATCATGACGCTTAGCTGCTGCTCCAAAACCTGCATATCAACAGACACTCCCATGCTCACTACACCCAATGGACTTTGCAAAGACATAAACTCACTGAGTTCTAAGCTGCGGACAAAACGCAGTTGAGCAGCACAGGCCCGATCCTCATAAACAGCCAGCATCAAACAACCCACGGCACCAGAACCAGCATAAACAGCCTGCGGCACCAGCACCAGCAGGGCTCCTGCAGCCGCCTTGCTCCTGACGCAGCGATTTCATGCCACAGCGGCTCCTGCCACAGCGAGGTCCTGGCGAAGTATGCTCCTTTCCAGGGCACTGTTCAGAGGGCAAAACATGTATGGCAGGGTCATGCGGCGCCATCTGAATGCAGATCAGCTTGACCAGTGCGGTGAGCTTTGGCAGGCTGAAAAGATCATGCCCGCAGCTGCCAGGTCTGGCTGTTTCAGGACAGCTGTAACCATGACAGTGCGGGCATGTGGAAATAGAGAAACCAGATTTTGGGAATCATCAGTCAACACTGATGTTACTGCCTGCATAAAGCTGGCAGCATCCTTATGTGTTCTGATGATAGCGGTGGAAAAACCTTAATCCTGTCGGACCTTGTGAGGTCCGAATTTGCTCTGATCTGCGCGGGCTGCGTCAGTCAGAGCCCTGATCTGCCATGCTTGTAAGTGCATGCTGTACAGCAGATCAGCAGGTGGCATTTCAGGCTCTTCCACCCTCCTTCCAGTCAGGGGCAGGGCGGTTGAAGTCAAACTCAACACGCTTTACCTGGCGATTTTCAGGAATGTGAGGAGCCATCTGCTCGTATATTTCGCTTACCTGCATACCAAGAATAGGGTGACGCAGATCAGGGGCAATATCATTTAAAGGAGTGGTGACGAAAGGATAGTCCTGAATGTCATGACGTGGAATCTTGCAAGGCTCAGTAGCAACCTCTTCGCCATAGACCAGAATATCAATGTCGATTCGGTGCTTGAGGCCGAAGTTGGTTGAGTTGTGCATCATCAGCTCGCTGCCGGCATCACCCTCAATAGCCTGAATGGCTTCATAGAGCTCAACAAAGCCAAGCTCAGTCTTGCCGCCTACTACAAGATTGAGATAGTCAGGCTCAGCTTCGCGTACTGGCTTGGACTCGTAAACTGGTGAAACCTTGAAGTCGCTGAACAGAGGCTCGAGCCTCTTGATGGCAAATAAGATGGCATTATCGCGGTTCAGATTGGATCCTATGCCTAAATAAACCTGAGTGCCCATGCATTAGTCCTCGTTATTTCTGGTTATCTCTACACCAACGCCCTGGGTATTAACCACGGCGCGGGTTTTAATAATGGATAGTGTCACAGCTTGTGGCTTGAAAGTTTTAAGTATGTACTGACAGACTTCCTCAGCAAGAGTTTCTATCAGCTCAGCCTTGCGCTCTCTGATGAAAGTGGTGACCCTGGAGCATACCTCTGCATAGTTTATGGAGAGTGATAAATCACCGCTCCTGGCACATCCCTGCAGGGGTAAAAACAGGGTTATGTCGAGCTTGAGAGGTTGCTCAAATTCGCGCTCATGAGGCAAGATGCCAATGATGGCGTTGACCTCAAGGCCTTGAATTAAAATCTTGTCCATATTCATATTCCGCACTGCCCTACACCTTCAGCGTGCTAAGCAGCACTCAAAATTCCTTACCGCACCGGCACAGCCGGAAGTACCGGGAGTCATCAATCAAATGACCAGATAATCTGTCACGAATGCTGACGCATGAGCCAGATCAGCTCAGGTCATGATGGTGAATCAGCAACAACTGTCATTAAAGCGGTGGCAGTGATGAAATGTGCCAGCGTGGGAAGACATTGACTCCCAGGTCAGCGGTAACGCCAGCCTTGAAGCGCAGCATGCCGGCCAGGGCAATCATTGCGCCGTTATCGGTGCAGAACTCTCTGCGGGCAAAGAACACTTTGCCTTTACGCTTTTCCATAAGAGCTGTAAGAGAGTTTCTTATGGTGCTGTTGGCGCTGACACCGCCAGCAACTACCAGAGTATTCATCTGAGCCTGATCAAGAGCACGCTGACACTTGTGTACCAGGGTATCGGCTACGGCATCTTCAAAGCAGCGGGCAATGCTTGCCTTGTCATGTTCAATGTCAGTGCTCTTATGCACGGCATTGAGTACTGAGGTCTTGAGACCTGCAAAGGAGAAATCGCAGTTTGGCCTGTCAATCATAGGGCGAGGAAACTTATAGGCCTTGCTGTCGCCATCACGTGCCAGAGCCTCAAGCTTTGGTCCGCCTGGATATGGCAGTCCCAGCAGCTTGGCTGTCTTGTCAAAAGCCTCACCGGCGGCGTCGTCAACTGATTCACCAAGAATTTCATATGAGCCCGGAGCTGACACGCGGATCAGCATGGTGTGACCTCCTGATACCAGCAGAGCGACAAAAGGAAAGGACGGGGCCTCATCTTCAAGCATGGGGGCCAGCAGATGTCCTTCCATATGATGAACTGGTACAGCTGGAATATTCAGGGCAAAGGCAAGAGATCGTGCTTCCATGGCACCAACCAGCAGGGCACCGATAAGACCTGGGCCTGCTGTGTAGGCAATGGCATCGAGATCCTTTAAAGTTACGCCGGCCTGCCCGGTAACGGAGCGAATAAGAGGTACTACACGCTTTACATGGTCACGTCCTGCAAGCTCAGGCACTACACCGCCATACTGAGCGTGGATAGGTATCTGGGTATGGATGGCGTGGGCCAGCAGGCCTCTCTTGTCATCATAAACAGCAACACCTGTTTCATCACAGGAGCTTTCAATACCCAGTACCAGCATGGTTAACCTCAAAATACAGAAAAACAGCGTATCTGCAGGAACTATGACTCAGTCCCAAAGAAAAAAGCCCATACCTGTCCATTCCGGGGCTGTCCTTGCCGGAATCAAAAGCAGTACTCGTCCGTGCCATATGACACAGCCATAACCGGGATAAACAGGGGCATAATCAGCATCATTCCAGGCTTCTAATCACCACAGGGCAGCAGCCTTGCTCATAATGCACAGCATGTGCTCATAGCGCAAAGCTCTCGCTCAAAGTGCACAGCATTTGCTCATAACGCAGAGCTTTGGTTCATAGTGAACAGCACTTGCACCAATTACAGCAGTACCTGCTCAATTAGCAGCAACATCTGCAGTGGCAGGCCAGAACTAGCCTTAAAGACATAAGTTAAGTCACCACAACCGGCAAAAAAACAGAGATCATAGGGCCTGCAAAAAGGCATCTATGGACTCATGCCGGAAATGACGGAGGATGCATTAAAAAACTGCAGCCAAACATAGTAATAATACCATCACTGCCCGATAAAATCACCGCCCAGACAGCCCTCACATTATTTTGAACGGCGGTTATAATTCCCACAGCTGCGCGCCTGCGCAAACAGGACAGTGACCGTTGCTACTGCTTTGCATACACCCTGAATGCAGACATTGCGAAACAGGCTGCAAAAAATGCCCGGCCCGTCCCCTCAGGAATCCAGCGAAAACTGCCACACTCACCCCACTGTCCACTGCGATAAGGCTCAGACTAACAGCTGCCATTCGGCCTCTTTCATCCCGACAAGGGACAATGCACCCATTTAGCCGGCTGTAACTGTCATTATCTGTAAGGCATGTAAACTTGACTGCCTGATACAAGGAACAGGCTCTCAGAAGTAGGGGCGGCGGGAAAAATAACATTATTTATTGCGGCGGGATTTGCCAGGTTGTACCAGGTTGCTTTGACGGGTCATACAGCATACATGCCTGCAGTTCCAGCCAGCAGGCTATCCAGCGTACATGCCAACAGTTCCAGCCAGCAGGCCATCGAGCATAACTTCACAGAAGGCCCAGCCAGAAGGCCGCCAGGCTGAATAATGGATCAGTGAAAGAGTGGGAATTATTCACCAGCTGTGCTCACCGGCGGCATGGTTAAACAAGCACAGGTAATGCGTAGACGAAGGTCGTTTACATGCTGTTTTGCCACAGATTTGAATGCTACAGGACCGGACATGCACAATCGAGGCACAAAATCCTTATTTATCTGAGGTTCAGGGGCAAAAATCACTTTACATTGACCGGCTAAACAAGTAGAATAACCCGAATTTTTCGATCTCCAGTATCTCAATTGGTTGATTCTGGTAATCTTTCAGACCCATGGTGGGTCAAATTTTAACTTTACTTTTAAGGAAGGTGGTTTTACACATGCCAGTCATCAGAGTACGTGAGAATGAGCCGTTCGATGTTGCCTTAAGACGCTTCAAGCGTTCTTGCGAAAAGGCAGGTATCCTCGCAGACGTTAGAGCTCGTGAGTTCTATGAGAAGCCAACTACTGTACGTAAGCGTGCCAAGGCTTCTGCTATCAAGCGTCACGCCAAGAAGATGGCCCGCGAGAATGCACGTCGTACCAGACTCTACTAATCGCGCTGTCATTCAGACTGAGCTGTGTTAGACAAGTCTGCCCCGCCTGATGTCAGGCAGCAGACTGGCCTAAAAGCTACAAGAGAAGCGGAACCCGGGGTTACCTCAGGTTCCGCTTCCTTGTTTCTGGTCCGGGCAAAGACAACCAAGTCACGCCACAGGCACAGTATTAAGATAAGGCGCAGCCGGGGCCCCCTGGCTGCGCCTTATTGCATTAAAAAGGCGGGAAACCCGCCTTAATACAGAAAAGAAAAGAGATATAGAAACAAGAAAGAACTGTTAACCGCCGAGCAGGTTCAGCGCAATGGTAGGACGCTGGTTAGCCTGAGCAAGCACAGTCTGAGATGCCTGCTGAATAATGTTGTTCTGGGTAAGCGAAGCAGTCTCAGAGGCAAAATCTGTGTCTCTTATGCGGCTACGGGCATCAGACTGATTCTCTGAAATGTTTGCCTGGTTTCGAATGGTGCTTTCCATACGATTTTGGATTGCGCCCAGGTTAGCTCGATGAGAGTCGATGTTCTGAATGAGCTTGTCGATATTAGCTAATGTTGCGGTAGCAATGGCAGCTGTTGACACAGAGAATCGTACTGGACCATTAGCAGTCATAATGACGCCAGACTTGGAATAGTCATTCTTAGTTGTTTGAACCTTTACTCCGGCTCCGCTGGCAATTGCACACAGGGTAAAGCCCTGAGATAAAGTAAGACCAAGAGTATTGCCGGCATTGGCGCCAACCTGGAAAGTAAGCAACTTATTTTTTGCCGGGATCAGGCCCTTACCTGCGCCATCAAGTACCTGCTCACCACCAAAGGTGGTTTGTCTGGCAATACGTGAGATTTCTGCAGATAACTGAGTTACTTCTTCCTGAATAGCCTTACGGTCAGCCTCAGAGTTAGTGCCGTTTGCAGACTGAACAGCAAGCACACGAATGCGTTGGAGCATGTTGGTGGTTTCGTCCATGGCTCCTTCAATGGTCTGGGCCAGAGCGATACCGTCATTGGTGTTGCGGTTACCCTGATTTAAACCATTAATCTGCGATGTCAGTCGATCGGCGATCTGTAAACCGGCAGCGTCATCCTTTGCGGAGTTGATGCGCAGGCCGGAAGAGAGGCGCTGATATGAGACATTCAGGCTTAAGGTAGCATTACTGAGCTTTCTCTGGGCATTAATTGAGCTGACATTCGTGTTAACGTACAAAGCCATAAGTACATCTCCTTACTGGACGTAAGAAATTGAGTGTGAACCGTCCAATACAAACAACTACGGCCTGTAACCATCTGATGTCAGTATGCAGACCTGAGATAATTCTTATAATAATTTATAGAGCAAGGGATATGCCAGGCAATATGTAACAATTCAGTCACATTAACAGTTTTAGAAATTAAAAAGGCAGGGATTAACCCTGCCTTAATTAGGAAAAAATAGAGTAGAAACTGAATTAACCGCCAAGCAGGCTCAGAGCGATGGTAGGACGCTGGTTAGCCTGGGCCAGCACTGACTGAGATGCCTGCTGGATAATATTGTTCTGAGTAAGCGCTGCAGTCTCAGAGGCGAAGTCTGTGTCTCTTATGCGGCTACGGGCATCAGACTGATTCTCGGAGATATTTGCCTGGTTGCGGATAGTGCTCTCCATTCTATTTTGTAAAGCACCAAGGTTTGCGCGGTGTGAATCGATGTTCTGAATCAGCTTGTCAATATTTGCAAGAGTACCGGTAGCAGTAGCAGCTGTTGATACAGAGAATCTTACAGGTGTACCTGTACCTGTCATTACAATGCCAGTCTTAGAGAAGTCAGTCTTATTTTTCTGAACATCAACGTTTGCACCGCCAGCTATAGCGCTCAGAGTGAAGCCCTGAGATAAGGTCATACCAAGGGTATTGCCAGCATTTGCACCTACCTGGAAAGTAAGGAGTTTGCCTGCTGCCGGAATAAGACCCTTACCAGCGCCATCAAGTACCTGCTCACCAGCAAAGGTGGTCTGTCTTGCAATACGGGAAATTTCAGCAGATAGCTGGGTAACCTCTTCCTGAATAGCCTTACGGTCAGCTTCAGAATTAGTGCCGTTGGCGGCCTGAACAGCCAGCACGCGGATGCGCTGGAGCATGTTGGTGGTTTCGTCCATGGCACCTTCAATGGTCTGGGCGAGGGCAATACCATCATTGGTGTTACGGTTACCCTGATTTAAACCATTGATCTGTGAGGTCAGTCGGTCTGCAATCTGTAAACCTGCGGCGTCGTCCTTGGCTGAGTTAATACGCAGGCCAGAGGAGAGGCGCTGATATGATACATTCAGGTTTAAGGTAGCATTGCTCAGCTTTCTTTGAGCATTGATGGAACTGACGTTCGTGTTAACGTACAAAGCCATAAGTATCTCTCCTTATCGGACGTAATATTTTGAGTGTGACCCGTCCAAGATGAACAACTACGGCCTGTAACCTCTGAAGGCATTGTATCCAGACCTGAGATAATTCTGATACAGGTTTAGAGCAAGGGGCGTGCCAGTAAAACAGTTACACGTCTATTCAACTGGCTGTTAATCACATGAAAAATGGCAGGGATTATCCCTGCCTTTTCAACAAAAAGTATAACCAGGCTATTAACGGCCAATCAGACTAAGAGCAATAGTAGGACGCTGGTTAGCCTGAGCCAGCACCGACTGAGAAGCCTGCTGGATAATGTTGTTCTGTGTAAGCGCAGCAGTCTCAGAGGCGAAGTCTGTGTCTCTTATGCGGCTACGGGCATCGGACTGATTCTCGGAGATATTAGCCTGATTGCGAATAGTGCTCTCCATTCTGTTTTGTAAAGCGCCCAGTGCTGCACGCTTTGAATCAACATGCTGAATAAGCTTATCAATGTTTGCCAGAGTGTTTGTAGCAACTTCGGCAGTGCATACACCAAAACGAATGTAATCAACGTTGTTAGCCTTTGATTTAACAAGGCCCATTTCGCCCTTGTTTGTCATTTTGTTATCTGGAATGCCAGCCTCAATTCCTATGCTGCTCAGGTCAAAAGCTGAAGACCAGTTTAAAGTAAGAGTATTGCCTGCATTAGCGCCAACCTGGAATGTTAGTTCACCTGTATCTGGAATTAAGCCTGCATCTGCACCATCAAGAATCTGCTGACCAGCGAATGTGGTCTGCTTGGCTATACGGGTGATTTCCTGGGACAGCTGGGTTACTTCCTCCTGAAGAGCCTTACGGTCGGCAGCAGAGTTTGTGCCGTTAGCGGACTGCACTGCAAGTACGCGGATACGCTGCAGCATGTTGGTGGTCTCGTCCAGGGCTCCCTCGATGGTCTGGGCAAGAGCAATACCGTCATTGGTGTTACGGTTACCCTGATTTAAACCATTGATCTGAGTGGTCAGTCGGTCTGCAATCTGTAATCCTGCGGCATCATCCTTGGCAGAGTTAATACGCAGGCCTGATGAGAGGCGCTGATATGAGACATTCAGGTTTAAGGTTGCATTGCTCAGCTTTCTTTGAGCATTGATGGAACTGACGTTCGTATTAACGTACAAAGCCATATCTTCTCTCCTTCTCTCTTTCACCTAATGGCCGCAATTGTTCTGTAGTGGCCATCCAGTACAATTAACCAGGATTAGTTAGTGCTATTGAAATATTTGAATCCTGGCTGTTGTTTCTTTCGTATTTCCCAGCAACAGCTATGCCAGATTCAATATCTATAATGGCATGGACAAAAGTATATTGAATGCCTTATAAACCTTGATTTAAAGGGCATTGTGTATGTTTTTAAGTTTGTCCAGATCAGGCTATGTCCAGGGATCTGCACTTAATAAAAAGGCGTGGTTACCCACGCCTTTGAGATAAAAGAGAAAGAGAATCGAATCGGGTCAATTAGCCGCCAAGCAGGCTCAGAGCAATGGTTGGGCGCTGGTTAGCCTGGGCAAGAACAGACTGCGAGGCCTGCTGGATAATGTTGTTCTGAGTCAGAGCTGCAGTCTCGGAGGCGAAGTCTGTGTCTCTTATGCGGCTACGGGCATCAGACTGATTTTCAGAGATATTAGCCTGGTTGCGGATAGTGCTTTCCATTCTATTTTGTAAAGCACCAAGTCCGGCACGCTTTGAGTCTACATGCTGAATAAGGGCATCAATATTGGAGAGTGTGTTTGTAGCAAATGCTGCAGTGGATACGGTGAAACGCACTGTACCATTTGCAGATTTAAACAGGCCTTTGGCACCGTTAGCCTGGTCAGCATCAGGAATACCTGATTCTTTGCCGATGCTGCTAAGTGTAAATGCACTTGCCCAGCTAAGATTGAGTGTATTGCCGGCATTTGCGCCTACCTGGAAAGTTAAGGTGCCGTTATTAGGAATAAGGCCCTTATTTTTACCCATAAGTATCTCCTGACCAGCAAATGTTGTCTGTTCAGCGATACGGGTAATTTCCTGCGAGAGCTGGGTTACTTCTTCCTGGATGGCCTTGCGGTCAGCTTCGGAGTTGGTGCCGTTGGCGGACTGTACTGCGAGCACGCGGATACGCTGCAGCATGTTGGTGGTCTCGTCCAAAGCGCCTTCAATGGTCTGGGCAAGGGCAATGCCGTCGTTAGTGTTGCGGTTGCCCTGGTTTAGGCCGTTAATCTGGGAGGTCAGACGGTCAGCAATCTGTAAACCGGCTGCATCGTCTTTGGCAGAATTAATTCTCAGGCCTGAGGAGAGGCGCTGGTATGAAACATTCAGGTTTAAGGTCGCATTACTCAGCTTTCTTTGAGCATTGATCGAGCTGACGTTCGTGTTGACGTACAGAGCCATTTCTATCTCTCCTTAGCGAACGGCTGATGATGCTGAAATACCGTTCATAATACTCTTCTCAGGTCTTTGCGCATGGTGTTTGATGTGCAGACCGAATGTTAGTGTTGTCTGTGCATAGATAGAGCAATTTATGTACCACGATATAAGAATGTTTTAAAATTTGTGCTTTACGCGGCGCTTAAATAAGCGCTTTGTCATGTTTATATATGTATACTGGTATTTCAGTGTGCACTGTGCAGGGGCCCGTAAACTTACATACTCTATATGTATGAAAGTTGAAAAACATCAATATGTAAACTTGATTTGATATGCGGCATTTCTTGCCGCTGGTCTATTGAATGTGTGACAGGACTGAGTGTTTTGGCACTTAATTGAAGGCTGCAATAAGCAGTGCGTGCAGGTGCACAAATAGCGGCTGTGATCTCGTATGTAGACTGGGGAGCAGGGCTTTAGGACTCTCCATTGAGTGGATGGAAGTTATGAGGGATGAGAGTAAGCGCCGGGAGTATAGCGTAGAGTTCAGAATCAATTGCAGTACTGTATTGTTGAGATGACTGGCCGCTGAATTGATGGGGATTATGAAAGCTGACGGAGTCATGGCTTATTTCCAGCTGACGTAAGTAGGGGGATTGCCAGCTGACGTAAGTAGGGGTTATTGCCAGCTTATGGAGGTGGGGCTATTGCCAGCTGCCGGAGGCGGGATTATTAGCATGTTCAGCTGGCTTGTACAGGTAAAACTTTTAAAAAGTGACAATCAGGATTTTTTGCCTTCTGTGGCTTCCTTGGCAGCGTCCGTGGTGTCTTCGTATCTTGTGTCTTTTACAAAGCGTATTTCATAAACACCAGGGGCTACCATGCGCTTCTCGCCACGTACACGCTCCAGGGCTGTTTCCTTTTCAAAATCCAGCTCTGGCACCAGAATAAACTGCACATTATCAAAGTCAGCCGGGCCATGGAAAGTCACGACATTTTCAAACAGATCAGTGGCAACCGGTGTCATCTGGCTGTTTTCTACTGTCTGCTCAAACAGAGCCAGCAGCTTCTGACGAGCTGTGTTTACGTTAGCTGTAAAAGTGCTGTCCAGGGTCCAGTAGAGGATTACCAGGCCAATAACAAAGGACGCAAAGGTAAAGGAGAACAGCTTAAGGGCTCTCCAGCGGTTGAAGGAAACTTCAAACAGAGCTTCCTCTCTTTCCTTGTCGCTTATCGTGATAGCACTCATGGTCAGATACTCTTGTGCTCAGTTGAATACTGTCAGTTAATGTCAGCTTATGTCAGCTGTGGCGTGCTGCCTGATTCTTGTTTGCCTTGAAACAGGATGCAATACCGGTGCAAATGATTGTGTCCGGCGGATGGCAACTGGTGTTTTGGCAAGCTGCCATATGCCGCTGTTTGCTGCTAATTCTTTTTTTCTGGCTGAGGGGCCTCAATGGCTGTGGTCTTGCCGCCTGGGGCGCCTGCTGCCTGACCGCTGGCTGGGGCCTGCCCGGTCTCAGATTCAGCCTCGCCCGGGACTACGGTGATAAGGCGTGGGCCGTCATAGCCTGAAAGGGTCAGCAGAGCTGCAGCGCGCTGGTTAACCTCAGACAGGCGCTGCTCCTGTAAAAACAGGTCCATGGCGCGGCGGTAGCCGTCATCAAGGCGCAGAGAAATGGTCCTGATTTCATCGGCACGAACTTCGCGTGCAGCGCTGATTTCCTCAAGCTTCTTGAGCAGGGTGCTGGCGCTCTGGAACTCCTCGTTCTGCTCGAGAGCAGAGTTGATGGAGCTCTTGAGCTCCTTTTCCAGCTGAGCATCGCTCTTGTGCTCGGAGTTAAGGGAACTGAGTACCTGCTGGCGAATCATCTGACGCAGCTTGTTGACCTCATCTTTCTGCTTTTCAAACTTGATAAGGGCAGCATAGGCCTCACGGTTGGCACTCTCGAGGGCACGGTTGCGGTAAGCATTAAGGAATGGACGCAGACGGTTCTCAGCGTTCTTTCTCACGTCAGTCATACGGGACTTGAGCTCGCTGAGATTGCCAATGTAAGGATGCAGCAGTGTGTACTGTCCCATGAAGCGATCCTTGATGTAGGAGGCTTTCACCGAGAACATGTAGTCGCCAATAACCAGCTGACCTACATCTTCATTAAGGGAATACAGTACTGCATAGAAAGGGGTGAGATTGTCATCAATCAGTGAAATCAGTACCGGGGTATTGTAGGAAATTGCTTCCTCAAAGCTGCCGGTCTGATAGAAGCGCTGCAGATTAACTGAGCGCAGTACTTCGTTACTGATACCCTGCTCTGCATCAGCTACAGCATAGCCATGAATCTTGAAGAGTGTGGCCAGGGCTTCAGACTTGAAGTATGACTGAGAAATAGCGTGATTGAAGAAATATACTTCACGGCTGGCAGCATTGCGGCCTTTGAGCAGATAGTCAGCCACCATGGTATAACGCTGTTTAATCTGCTCGTCGCTGATAAGAGCATTCTCCAGCGTCTGTACCGGGTAGTAGTACTTCATGATCGCAAGGGCACCACCAAAGGCCAGGGCGGCGCACAGCGCGGCTCCTGCTATGGTTCCGATACGGGCATAAAGAGACAGGGACATGGCCTCGCGCATGAAGTTGCGTACATAACCTGCAATACCGCCCTGCTGATGGTGCAGTACCATGGCAGCAGCCTTGCGGGCTATGGAACCATTGACCTGCTCACTTTTCTTCTGAGCGGCCAGAGTAAGGCACATGTCTGCAATGGCATTAATAAGACGCGGAGCACCATTACTGTGACGGGCAATGGCAGCAATGGCCTTGTTGGTGAAGACAGGGCGTAAACAGCCTGATTTCTGCAGACGGAAGGTAAGATAGGCACCAACCTCACTTTCTTTGAGGCGTGGCAGGGTGGTAAAGATTTTGATGCGGTTTCTGAGCATTTCATGCTCAGGCTTGTTCAGATGATTGAGCAGATCCTCACGGCCCACCAGCAGGAAGTTAATCATCTTGCCTGCTTCGCCTTCGATATTGGAAATCAGGCGGATCTGTTCGAGCACATCATCTGAAAGACCCTGGGCTTCATCGCAGATAACAGTGGTTATAATGCCCTGAGCAATGGATCTTTCAAGCATCTGTCTGACCTTTAAGGTCAGCTCGGCAATGGATTCAAATGAGGTAGCAACAACGCCTGAGGCGCGCAGCATGGTGGCCAGGAGCATCTGAGGGTCAAGGCGTGGATCGTCTATGCTGATAATACGCATGCGTCGTGGCAGTGAGCGCATCAGCATACGCACGAGAGTGGTTTTGCCAGAGCCGGACTCGCCGGTAAATACGCACAGACACCCAGAGCGTGACAGAGCAGCGCTGAGCAGACTTAAGGACTGGTGATGAGCACCACCAACATAGTAATAACGGCGGTCAGGCAAGCCATCAAAAGGGTAGTCAGAGAGGCCAAAATACTCTAAGTACATGAGCTTATCCTTACTCCATTATTATTTGCCGACAAGCCGCCGTGGCTGTACCGGGCATTTCCAGAATCCATACACAATAACACTTCAGTCCCTGGACCGTGTACCTTGAATCATCAGGGATCTGCTATATCAGTGATCTCATAAGGTGCAAAGCTGTGCTGCAAGGCACAATAGGGACGGTGACCGCAACATTATAGCGCGTATGCCGCCTTATGAAAAAACAGACATGTATGCCTCATATGTATTTTATGAGCGTGGGGTCATGTTACAGCACAATTGCTCCTCACATTACAAACTCAAAAGTATTACAGTTTCAAATTTGATCCTCTAAGTTGTAATGAGAGCTGCTGCAGTCGGGCAATACTGGCCATGCTGACTGCTGCACCCTGTGTTACCCGGTAGTATGCTGCACCACGTGTTACCCGGTAGGATGCTGCACCCTGTGTTACCCGGTGGCATGCTGTACCGTTTAGAGTACCTGTGGTTGCCAGCCTTGCTAGAGATCAGATGAGGATCTGCAGAGTTTGCAACATACCTGAAACTGGGCTGCATATCTTAATATCGACTGACTGGACGCTTGAGCGTATCAGCGATGATGCTGCGCTTAATTTGTATGACTTGAGGCAAATGGCATCAGGTGCAGGGGCAAAGACAAACATCCAATGAGCCAGGGGCTGCTATTGCTGCCGGGATGCTATGCTGTGCTCATGGAGCTGTCTGTTTGCGAGGCTGCGACAGACAGCTCATTAATTTGACATCAGAGAATGCTATCAGCAAATGCCATACCCACAGTCATTCTATGGCATGTTTATCGTCTTTGACGAAAATTTTGACATTGGGCAATACGAAACAGTATACGTTTTGTGGAGCATGTAAGAGCAGGTCAGAAAGGACTGATGGAGGAGGGATGAGCTGGTTTGCTCAGGAGCTCAGTTTGCAAGGTGGGCCTGGTCAGACCCTTGGTGTCCCATTTTTCAAGGTGGTAAAGGTTATACCCTGGGGGGCCACTTTGCCGAGGGTGGACAGGATTGCAATGTGTGGCTCTGTTTTGCTGCCGCCCCATGGTCATGCAGGATTTACGTGTGGGCTGGGCCTGATTAGTAGCTTATTTCAGGTGGGGTGTAGGGCATGCAGGATCAAAAAAGTCCGGGGCAGCTGTGCTGTCCTGGACTTTTGGGGCTGCTCTAATGCAGCCTGATGCGCTCCTCAGGAGCGCGCTGTGTTTGTTTCAGGTACGGGCGCGTGCAGCTGCCATGGCGCGCTCACGGGCCTTTGCCAGGGCACGGGCTTTTGCTGGTGGCATATTTCTCATCTTTGCAGCCAGCTCCATATCCCTGTCATTTTGAGGAGTGAAGTACTGATTTGTTTCAGGGGCTAAACCGCCAAATTCCACCATATCATCATTGATGTCCATGATGTTAGGAGCCATCTGAGGACGACCCTGAGGCATACCTGGGCGACCTCCACGGCCCTGCATTTGCTGCTGCTGCATTTGCTGCTGCTGTTGCATACGCTGCTGCATCTGTTGCTGCTGAGCCTGAAGCTTGCGGGCACGGGCTGCATGCTCGGCGCGGGCCTTGGCAGCGGCAGAGGCCTCGGCTTCAGCCTTGGCAGCAGCCTCGCGCTCACGGGCGGCCTGCTCTTCTTCTTCAATCTTACGGCGGGCGTAGATTAAGCCTTCTTCAAGATCATTTAAGGTGCTCAGGGTTACTGATGGCTCAAATGCAGGCATGGTGCCGGTCTGTGAGCGGTTAACATATGCGGTCAGCCAGCGCATGCGGGTTGCAGGTACGATATCCTGGAAGTATTCGGATGATACGTGGAAGTGATCTGCAGTACGCAGCTTGAACTTCTCGGCTGCAGCTTTGAAGAAGTTGGCATTTGGCTTGTAGCAGCGGCACTCATCAGCTGTAAGTACAGTCTTTTCGTCAAATACGCCGCCAAGGTTTTCAAACTGACGCTGTACCATCTGAATATTGGCATTTGCCATCAGGAAAAGCTCGAAGCCGGCAGCACGCAGACGCTGCAGAGACTGAACTACGTCAGGATGTGGTCGCATATCTCCGTATACGATCATCAGTTCAGGAGCAGCCTGGGAGAATACCTTGGTATTGAATGTCATGTCCATGTAGGCCATGGTCATGTTGAGCACATCGCTGTAGGTCATGAAGTCACTGCCATACTTGACGCGCTCGAGATAAAGCTGAAAGTTACGCTCTGTAAGCTCAGGATTGATATTGTTTTCACGTCCCACCTGTCCTACGAAGTGGGTAAGCATACGATGATTAATGAGACAGCCGAAAAGATCGAAAGTTAAGGCGCGTCGGCCATTACCAAAGTAACGCTTGCGCTCTTCTGCAGTAGAGGTAAGGCCACTGGCAACTGCGTTGCTTACTTTTGTGAGTACATTTGAGATCTGCATGTCATTTCCGCCTTATTTCTTATTTGCAGCTAAACTGTCAGGCTGTCCTGTGTATGGTAATTAAGTTATCACTGTCAGCTGTAGAGCGCTTTCAACCCCATGACAGGACGCACGGAGGGGAGACATTGTTAGCTGTATCTGATGGAAGTGAACTGGAATCTGCAGGGACTTTCAGATACGAGCTGCCAGGGAAAAACTGCTTTTATGGTATGGCCCTTTTGATGTCTAGTCCGGGCCTGTTGGGCTATTTAAGTGTTACTTGTGCAGCCTGGTGACGGACATCTGAACTCCCGGAGATTATTGATCTTCAGCTGCTTGGCTATACTAACGGCACGTAAACTGATTTTTGTACCCGGTCTTCAGGGAATTTTTTGTGTCCGGGGCTTTACAGCGGGCTTTACATGTGAGAGCGCAGCCTGTTTGAATTTGGTTGTCACCACCGGAAAACGGCCTGAATATGCTAATCAGCTGCATTTGAGCAGAAAACCGGTTTAACTGACAGTATGACAAAGTGCAGTGAACATCTTACTGTTAAAATTTACAAATAGTGATCGGTATCCCAAATTGTAAAAAGAAATAGCAAAGCTGCTCATTTCACCTGTAAACGCTAGATACATTATACATGGCACGCGGGTCCTGTAACCGCCTTACATCGCGGTTTTAAGCCGTAGCTCACACTATTTCGTTCTAATAAAGCGTGCACTGCACACTGAACATTCATAAGCATGGAAAATGAATCTTTGATTCTGCTTCCATGCCTGAAAACGAATGAATTTGAATATATAAAACTGTATTAAGCACCGGCTCAAGCTCATACCTGACCATGGCTGCAGATCTGCATATGACATTGCAGGCCATATCGCCTGTCAACCAGCAAGATCAGCAAAGCGCCAGGGGTCAAGGAATGGAGCCTTTGCACCTTATACGGCCAACTTTCCATCACCCGCCCTGCTTTTTTCTCTTGTCTGTAATGTCTTCGTGACACCCGCTCAATAAACAGTAACGCTCTGCGCGGCGATGCAAGGGCATGCTTTGTAATGATGGGCAAAAGCAGAGCTGAAATTCTGCTGAGCATGCAGCAGTCAAAAATGTAATCTAGGGAGGTGCATGTTGCTGCGTGCTCCCACAAGGCCAGGCCTGGTCATAGCCGGGGAGATTGAACCTGGTCAGCTTAGCTAAGTTCAGTTGATAGCTGGTCAGGTCATGACAGTTCAGATCATCCGGGTATGGCGCGGTTTATCCGAGCCGGCCTGCCATTATTAGTTTGCAGGCAGTCCGCCAGAAATCAGGTTGTCCAGTATAAAAATAATTAAATACCCAGGGATGATTGAGCGCAGGTAAGGATTCTGTTCACTGGCAACAGGTGCTGCATCAGCAAGGATTGATGCAGGTTAAAGGGTCCATTCAGGTGTGCCGCCCCGGGTATGAGCTGAGCCTTGGATGACTGGCTTTGGGCAGCTTGATTGGAGCTGCTGGTATTGCCAGGTTCAGCCAGGGCAGATAGCAGTATTGCTGCCGTACTTATAACAGTCCAGTATTCATATCGTTATGCTGCAAGATTATGCGCAGCGCTGCTGCGCAACTGCCGCTTAACAGAAAGTGTGTACGTTACCTTTTGACTCTGAACACGCCTTTATGGCTGATTTGGGTAATTTCTTTTGCTGTCATGCCTGGGATCTACAGGATCCCGTAGAGAGGTGCCCGAAGGTGTTTTCCTGCAGACAGTCCTGCATTTGTCTGCATTTGTCCGCATTTATGCATATGCACATTCGTCTGCACTAATGCATGGACAAACCTGTATGCACTAATGCCCGTTGAACCTGTCTGTATGCTTCCCGGCCTGTCGCCCAGTAAGCCCGATTGGCTGTATGCGTACCTTAATGAATGATGCAGGCAGCCGGGCAGCCAGACAGTCGGGAGGTCGGGCAGGCATGACTGCATTTGACCTGCATGGCTTGAGCTCGGCTGCGGGGGATCAGATCTGTGTCCAGCAGATTGATCGTTGGCACTGGATTTCCGGGCCGCGCGTAGCACGGCACAGGCTACAGTGCTCTTAAGTCCATGTTCCTGACTATTCAGAAGGGCAGTGAGACTTTGTTGCCTTAAGCAGTGCAGGTTTTCATTTTCCGTTTGAAGCCATGCAGTAACAGTGCTGCCAGGTGTGCACGGTATGGCGCCATGCCTTGCTGGTAGCCAGCTATGCATGGCAATGGCATTGCAGGGCGCCAGCTATGCATGGCAATGGCATTGCAGGGCGCCAGGTATGCATGGCATGGCGCATTGCGGTCGCCATGTCATGCCGGGAAAGTTTGGTGTGACTCAGCTGGCTCAGATAGCGCAGCGTGGTGTAGAGCGGTTCTGCCACTGGCTGGTGCGGTACATGATTTTTGAGCTGCGCTTGTTGGCAAAGAGCTCACACTGAACGCTATTCCAGTGAGGGGATGACTTCTTAAGCCATTGTGGAGAAATCTGAAAATCAAGGCGCAGCATAAGTGTGGCTGTTGCGCTGAGCTCATCGGCAAAGGTCATGCCCCTGGTAATGCGGCGCATGCTGTTGTAGAACGACTCAAGGGAGTTGGTAGTGTAAATCAGGCGCCGTACCTGTTTGCCAAAGTCATACATAGGAGCGATGGATGAGTCATAGGTACTGGTAATGAACTCAGTGGCCTCTGGAGCTTCCTCCTGCCAGCTGCTTTTGAGTTCCTCAAGGGCACGGCGGGAGTATACCTGGCTGTCGGCTGTATAGACTGATTTTAATGAGGCAGTAAACGGACGCCAGACGCGGCTCTTCATGCGGGCCATGCACATACGGATAAGATGCATGACGCTCTTCTGGTAGTGGGCATCAGGCCAGACCGCTCTCATGGCCTCACTGATAGCACCGCAGTGAGGGCCAACTATAAAGACCAGATCCTCAAGACCACGGCTCTTCAGACGGGCAAAGCGGGCTTTCCAGAAATTCAGGGCTGAGCTGGCGTCAAGATGGCATTCAGCCGGGTCAACCAGAGCCACATCAAGGATTTCCTTATAGCCCATGCAGTTGAGGCCTATGACAAAGGCAGCCTGACGGAGATGACCGGGGTGGGTGCAGGTGCCGCCATCGGGGCAAGGCTCATGTACGCAGCCTTCATCAGACTCATCATATTCAAATAATGACAGCGGGCTTGAAAATGAGGAGATACAGTCATCTGCTGCAGTTTGCACCAGGCCTGAGAACACAGGCTTTTCTGCAGCATTGCCGTTGCCGTGATTATGCGCGCGGCTGAAACGCTCAAAGAGCGGACCGATTTCGGGGAAATCACTGAGATCGTGCGCGTCGGCAGCTGATGCTGACAGGCTTACAGTCATAGTGTCGACAAAGACAAAAGGATAGAAGCCTGCAACGGAGCTGTGCATGAACTGCTCATACTTGAGGATATATGAGTCAATCATGTTCTCTATGACAGCAGGGTCCGGGTCAGGGAACAGCTTCTTGTCCAGCAAGGCGATGATTTCATCGGTGCTTTTGCCAAGAGCTGCCAGTGACCATACCTCGTTGAGCATGGCACTGGTTTCATCTGTATGGCGGATCAGCCTGCGCTGCTCTGCATTATTTTTCATAGATGAACCCCCTTATCAGTAGGTGAACATGGCTGCCAGGGCATATGGTATGCGGCTGCCTCCTGCACTCACAAAGCGCCTCCCGGTGCGTGTTTGTGAGATCATGTCAGTAAATTTTTCCCATGTGGTTACATATTGCTGTTATCAGCCCTCATTAAAGCTTTCTCAGTCTGACTGAGTCGATTACTGATTTGACTGGACAGTATGGCCTGTAAATAAAGTCAGATCAGGACACTGTTGACTTTCCAGTAACCGGCCCTGCAGGGAACAGGGGCCCCTAAGCAGGTGTCTGTCGCTGTTGCCGGCCTGTTGCACAGTCATCAGACGACGTAACCTGGCCTGTGCCGGCAATAGCCCGGCGCTTACATGTCAGCAGCATCGTCTTGTTAAAGCGTATGTAAGCTGCCTGATATGCCATAAGTCTTATCTGTCAGTTTTAGCATGCGTCTGTTGCAGACTCATGCTTATCTGTCATGGTATGACAATGAGATGCCACTGGCATTATCTGCAGGGGCTGTCAGTCTTTAGTTTTTCATAAGGACTGTCTGATAGAGACAATTGAGCTTCCTGAGGTCATGACATGCACTAACCTTAAGGTTCAGGGAGCTGAGTTGCAGCAAATTGCTTATTTTTAAGTTGCAGCTGCTCAGGCAGTAATTTGTGCATTGCAGGGCCATCTGTCATACAGCTGTTGTCTGCAGTGCAGAGCAATCAGTCATACAGCTTTTGACTGCAATGCAGAGCAAGACCGTCCGACTTTAAGACATACACTGTCTGCATGGCTGAGCTGTCTGCATGGCAGATCTTTGTAGCCCGGCGCTGCAGGCATATTCTGCCTCAGGTGCTGAGCATGAGCATTGGCCTTTCAATGCATTTCTGTCTGGCTGGCTTACGCTGCGGCGGCACTGTCCTTACGAGGCTGACAGATGACTGGCAAGAGGCGGGGCAGCTCAGTTACACAGGCTGATAAACCTTTATGGGGTATCAGTTATCTGTGGCTTAACGGCTTGCAGTTTTCAGATAAAGCAGAGGTGGTAACTTCCATAAATTAAAAATTGCACCTTAATAATCCATTATGATGCACCCTTTTCTAGCCTAATTATGGGGAAGAAGGAAACCTGGCACGCTGTGCTTCAATTGAGTAAGCACCCTTATGTTGTGTGCCAAAACGCCCATTCCTATGCTCCCCTTTATGTTAGGCTCAGAAACAGCCCTGACCTGGAATCCTAATTGATTCTTGAACACACTGAAAGTGTGCTCGACTCGCGAACGGATTTTAGAACAATGCCTATTCCTGACTTTTGCTTCATCTGAAAGGGGCTTGCCTCTGACCTGCCTTTCGATCACATTCAGGATACAGTCATAGGCCAGTAGCTCGTCTTTATATGAGTCACCACAGTAGCCTGAGTCTCCTTTGACTTCTGGTACTGGAACAGGGCTATTGGCTACAAGACCTACGACGGCCTTTACGTCATGTACATGGGCTGGGGTACAGCAGTAGGAGGTAATAATCCTGGAAACAGCCTCAGTCAGAGCATGAAGTTTTACACCGTACCAGGTTCTGCCATGCTTACTGGTGAATGTAGCATATTCGTTCATATGGCACTCCTGGTTGAAAGAACGAATCCCCCCGAACTCAGAAGCAAACACGCGATCTTTCACTGCTCTGTGCTCTTTCTGAGTACGGTTAGCACGGCCACACTCCTGAATACTTGAGTCTGTAAGAAAGCTCTTTCCTACCTGACTTGCCATAAGATCGGACTCAGAGACTACCTTGAAAAGATCAAGACACACTGGCACAAGCCTCAGGTTGATCTGGTCAAATACGCCGTCATGAGAAAGAAAGGAAAAGTACTTCTGAATCGTTGAGTATGCAGGCAGATTCATGCACTCACTGCCGTTCAAAGCCATAACCATGGCTCTAACTTTACCTTTCTCATGAACAGCCTTGCTGAAAGCAAGAATACTTAGCCCAGAGCAGAATGCAACAAGCAGGCAAATGAAGATTAATCTGGTGGAGGCTGGCTTTCTGCCTGCATTTCTTGGGTTTGTGCATGGATAACGATTGACCTTTGCTTCGTTCTGCGCTCTGGTCCACTCATCAAGAACAGGAAGACAGTATTGAAATAGACTGTGGACTATATGAAAGTTCTGGATTAGTCCACAATCCTTGCAAACTGCTTGAAAGTCCAAGCTCCAGCGGCCAAACCAAAACTCAGGGTGATAAGGGGTTGGTTCTATTCCAGAATCCGAGATTCCACTATAATTCAAGCCCGTGGCAGGCATTAATTTTTCTTTGTTCATGCTGCTAGTTTTGCAGCTTTTTGCCTGCCACTTCTAGTGACACATCTCATAGTTTTGAAATTTTGATTCACTGGTGGTTTACACCCCCTCAATGTGGACATTTCATATAGCATCAGAAATGGTTCATTGAGGTGCAGTTTTTAATTTATGGAAGTTACCAGGTGAATCTGCTTCTGAAACAGCCCGGACTCATGTGCTGCAGGTAACGCTGGCCTGAGCACAGTCATATCTGTAATGATGGTCCTGAAACAGCGGCTGTGCTGCAGGGAGCTCACGTAAGACAGTGCCATGGGATAAACATTTGGTGAATCCGTGCATCAAATCACGGATCTGAAGATGGAGCTGGCGCTTAGTTAATACAGGTATGCGCCTTTGATAACCTTTTCCTGCTGAGCTTTCATCCATCGCGACAGCTCACATCTCTGCCGGGGCTGGATCGGTCTGCACATGCTATTACAGTTGCCGTGTAGAAAGTACTCAGAAAAACTTTGAATTAATTATGACTGGGACATGCAGGGAAACAGCTCATGCAGGGTTTGTCAGCCTGCATTATCTGCTGCACAGCGCATGGGTACTGCACTGAGAACTCCCCGCGTTGATTATCTGACTGTTCGCCCTGAGAGTGTTTGCGTAGAGTTGCGTAGACAGGGGTAACAGGTCAGGTGTTTAACCTTGATGGCCAGAACTGAAAACGCTGCAGCCTGCCATCTGTTAATTATGATACACAAAAGCTCTGCGTGCATAAATCGCCTGTGAGTGGGAGTTGCATGGTTAATATACAATGTTGCAGATTCTTAACATCATATTTACAGCACCACATAAGACGGTCAATGTAATAAACGGGGGACAGTACTTCTGATAGCAGATAATAAGTCTGGCATAACGTACCATAGCCAGGGAAAAAACAGCGCAGTTATGGGCTTTTCGATGGTTAGTGTTATTTTGTTTGTCCAGCCAGAAAATACCATAAACCCGGGAGTGCAGTCCATGGTTTTGGAGGCGATCTAAACAGCCTGTTTACAAAAAGGCTTCGCTTTCTGTTTACACCTTGTTTGTACCAGATAGCCTGATCTTCTCTAAAAGCACGTAAATATCTCATTTTGCTTGCATACAAGCTTCGTTTTCACTGTATTTACAGCCATGATGCATGTTAACAACATATTCTTTACATTCAATTTATTCTCCCCTCCACATCGACAGCTGAAGCTAAATTAAGCATCACCCCACAACTCTCAGGCATCCAGTCAGGCATGCAGTCCATGAGGATAATGATCCGGACAGCCAGTACTGCCACATGCCTGCCACATGCCTGCCAAATTCCATAGCACTGTCCTGACTAAGGCTGCTGCAGGTGGTATGACCATGCTGCATGAAGGTTCGCAGGTATGCATACAATCAAGCAGGCAGGCAGGAAGGAAGGCATGCCTGCTTGTATGGTCAAGGGCAGGTCTTGCCTCCTGCCTCTTGCACCATTTCATTTGCCTGCCGGGACTGCTGGATTACCTGTCGGTATTTCTGTATGCCTGTCTGAATGCTTGCCTGCCTGTCTGCATGGCTGTCAGTAGCACGGTGAGCAGCCTGGGGGTCATTGCCAGAGACTGACTGAAAATTAATCCGTTTACATCTGGATTATGACTGGCAGAAACGAAAGAAGCTGTTTACCCCTGGTGGGTAAACAGCTTCTTAAATATGAGCCTGACCGGGCAGGTAAAGACTGGTTCAGTCTTTTGTATATCAGGTCTGGCCAGTACGACGTTACAGCTTAGACAGTCAGACGGCTTTACCTGAGGCTAAAGGCTGACAGCATGGTGACACGAGTCCCTGTAACAGGCGGCCTGTGCCCTGTGCAATAAGGCAGCATTCGTAATGGATTGCCTGAGCAATGGGGCTGTAAATGTGGCTGCAATGGTCCGGCCGGGAAGGCTGCGGGCTGGAGCAGCCTGACATTGTGCAGGCGTTGAAGCTCAGGGATCTCGTACTTTTGTCAGTAGCGGTCGCGTCTCTGTCTGCGGGCTGGGCGTGGAATAAATACGAAGATTACACCGGCTACGGCACCGCACAGGGCAATCATGGCGCCCTGCATCCACCAGCGCATCTGCATGTCCAGTTCCTTGGTCTCAAGGCGGTCAGCATACTCACGGTAGAGCTCGTCCAGCTCATTGATGGTGGCATCCTTGTTGGCGAGGGTGCTCTTTAACTGGCTGTTCTCGCGGGTCAGAGCAGCAGCAAGGTCTTCGGCAGTCTTGGCACGGCGGGCCAGCTCATTGTCATAGTTATCAAGACGGTACTGCAGAGAGCTGATCTCGTCTGAAAGCTTCTGAACCAGAGGAGCGCCAGTCATATTTGGGGTCAGGTTCTCAAGCGGCATCCAGAAGGTGTCATCACCACGGCCCAGCTGAGCCCAGCGGCCATTGTCTGAGTAGCGCAGGAAAGTGAGCTCATCACCAATCTGACGAGTGCCGGTTACACGGTAGCCCTCGGATGGACCGGAACGTGTCCAGATCTTTACATTGTCAGATACCCATACCGGGCAACCTACACAGTAGCCATTGGCGTCTGGCTTTGGCTTAGGCTTTGGAGCAGCCGGGGCTTCAGCAGTCTGGGCAGCCTGAGTACCCTGAGCTGCAGGTGCTGCCGGGGCAGCTGGTGCAGGAGCGGCCGCTGGTGCAGCAGGGGCGGCAGCGGCAGGGGCGGCAGCTGCTGGAGCTGGAGCTGGAGCAGGATTTTGTTCCTCAGCACTGGCAAGGCCAACAGAGCAGCACAGACCCATGGCCAGAGCAAAATCTAAAAACTTCTTTAAGCGCACTTTTAATACCTTCCTTTAAGCAAGCGCGGAAAATAAGGTCACTAATCTTATCACAAAAGAACACAGCGCCCCATTAGTGCGCCTTTTTGCCCAAAATCACGGCAAAATGGCCATTGGTGCATCCCCCATGCCCCAGCCACTTACAAATTAAGGCAGGTTCTCCAGAGCTTTGCTGCCAACCTTTGTCTCAGGTGATTGAAGTCGACATTATGATTATGGTGAAAAGAGCATTTAACGCAGCCTCTTGAAGAAGCTTGTTTTGCTGCTGTTTGAGTGGGGGTGGTGCATCCGTTTTAATGGGCCTGTGGTACAGCTGTCGGGGGCTGCCTGGAATGCGGACGTTTGAATGGGCATTTTGACGCGATCCCAGGCAGGCATTTGTGGAGCATTTATGGCAGCAGGCAGGATATGCTTCTGTCATAGATAGCCGTATGGGATATGCAGCCTTATCGAGTAGAGATGATTACAGCACAGTGCCCGATAAAATGCTGAGTATCACAATCTGCAGTAATATCTTATTGATCAGGCGTTTTTGTCAATGCGCCTGTCCTGCAGCAGAGGGAGCGCTGCGCGACATTACGATCTTAAGCCAGAGGAACCGACTGATGGCTTTTTGTTTTGACAAAAATGTTTTTTTTGATCGGCTTGAGCTTTGTAAAGGGCCTGTCAATGCCTGTCCTGGCTAAAAAACAGCAGAAATAGCAATATGTACCAGGGTACGTCCAGGTATAAGTGGTTTATATTTTTTCCAGACAGAATATCCCTTGCATGACAGAGACGAGACTGGCAGTTCCTGATAGCAGGAATAACAGAATATTCATACAAAACGTTTTGTAAGGTATAGTGATGCAGGTACAGGTACAGGTAGCCATGGTGCAGGTAACTATGGCACAGACTGTACACTTGATTTGAACAGCAAACCAGGAGAATGTTTATGGATAATCATGATCATGAAGACAGCCATAAGAGTGAACAGGAGCTCAGTACGGCTTTAGCAGCAGAGATGTTTGAGCGCATAATATCTAACGCATCACGCATAGGGAAAAGTGTACAAGTTTTTTCTGCAAGGGCCGAGATCCTTGATGATGATGAGTTTCTTGCCAGATTTGAGGAGTTTGCCGGCAAGCATGAGTCTGGAAAAAGCTGGCGTGAACTGGTTCTAGACGTTTCTGTCAATTCAGGAGATATTGAGTTCTGTGATATATCTGTCAAGCTTGCGGATTTCTTTTTGATGAAAGTGCGTGATGACATGTTAAGTAAAAAAGGTGCAGTTGAGGATATGAGGGAGCTGTACGATCCAGATATGGATCTTGATGATTTTTACAGATTTGGATGCCTCAAGGTGCTCAATGGGCTTAACTTGCATGAGCTTCATATCCTTGACACCATTCTCAATGGAAGTTTAGCTCTACGTCATGTTACTGTCCTGATGGGGAATGAACTGATTTCCAATCTTATTCAGGCTTATATGCATGCGGCGCTGGTAGCAAGTATTTTCAGTGTTGTTAAGGAAAACAAGTCTTCTTAGCTGATTTCTGCCTGCAGCAGCTTAATTGTTCAAGTCCCGTTTTATGGTCATAAGGCATGCAACAGGTAAAATAAATCCCTCAAAACATACACAGGTTTCATAATTTCAGTGAGACATCCATGGACACAGGTCCGGTGACGCCGGCAGTGACATATTTTATTGAGACTTATCCATGGCTGAAGGTTTGGGGACAACACAAGTGTCATAACTCCAGGGACTCCTGCAGTGCCAATATTCAGGGATCATAAGTGGCATCATGAAATATAAGCTCAGGGCAGATTTACATTCAGGATATGTATGTACATAATGTTTTAGTTATCATGGAGTGACAGATAAATGGGTGACAGCAGCAATAACACAAATCACAGTAATGCTCAGGAGGCAGTTGACAGATATGGTCTCAGGGAGACTTTTGAAGCTGTTATAGCCAAGACTGTATTGAGTGTTCTTATTGTCAAAGAGTTTTATATAACAGTCAGGAGTGATGAATCAGTACGTGAGCTTTTCAGGGAGATAAACGGGGAGGACTTTGATGAGGAGAGATACCTTGAGCTTGCAAAGGAGCGTCCGCTGATGCCTCATCTGTATCGCTACACCCTGCCCGCTGAGCTTGAGAAGGTGTATGATTTTGAATTATCACGCTTATACACGCAAATTTTGAAATTTTTTGTCCCAAAGGATACTAGCAATAAAAAATATTATCCTAAGATAAGTTATTAGTAAAGCCTTAAAAATCAGGTTTTCAGTGAATATTTTGTAAAATAACAGCTAGAAAAATAACCAAAAATATTGTACAATCAGTGGGATCGCGTTATCCCACTGATTTGAGGTTTTTTGATGGCTATTTTAAAAAATATCACGGAGATGCCTACCCCGGACTGGGCATACATCACTGCAGATGGACGAGTGATTCATAGATACCGCAAGGATGGCAAGCGACACAATGTTGCCATAGGCAAGGTCGTAGATAAGCTAACACCGGACGGACGTCCTATGATGGCTCCTAATGACAACATGCGCAGACTCTATTCTGATGAGTTTGAAAGATATTACGGAGAGGGAAGTTCGAATACGAATCACGTTTCAGCAGGTATTTTTGCTGTTCATTTGAGGGTATGCGCAGGGCTGGGGGTATACCAGTGTGTTCAGAGATCGTTTGGTGGCTCTGACGGCAATGCTCTTATGGATCTTGCAATGATGTCATTCACAAAGCGCAGCAGTGCAGCTTACATGATTGATGACTTTGCTGATTCGAACATGCACTACTCCCTTGGAAGGATAAGCAGCTCCTCTGTCAGCAGGCTTCTTTCAGGCAAAGTCAGCGAAAATCAGATTCATGACTTCAAAGTCAACTGGGTGAATGAATACAAGAAAATTTGCCCTAAGAGCAAGGTCTGGCTTAGCGTTGATGGGTCAAACAATGACTCCAAGATGGTTGGAAGTGCTCTTGCTGCCCATGGCAAATCAAAATCAGGTAACAGCAGCAAAATCATAGGCCAAATCTGGGCTGTCGATGCTGAAACGGGTATGCCTGTAACATGGTTTGTTAATGAAGGAAATGTTCCAGACAGCGTTTCCTTCGAGAGAATCATTACTTTCCTTGGTCAGCACGATATCGAGGTAGAGGGGGTGTTGTTAGACAGAGGCTTTGCAACCGAAGCAATAATGACTTTGATTAAATCTCTAGGACTTGAATATGTCATTATGCTTAAGGAAGATTGCAATGGCTTCAAAGAGATGTTTGAGCGCCATAGCAGTGCTATTAGACGTGTAATGGTGCATCGCATTGGCAATGGCGGAATCTATGGGATTGTTGGCGAGGCCAAGGTTTTCAGAAAGAGTCAGTCATTGACTAAGGTTGGTCTGTTTTTCAGCAGCTTAAACGCTGATGAGCGTGGTGAGCATTATTCAGATAAGGTCACTAACGAAATAGACAGGCTCAATGATGAAATCAAGCTTGGTAACTGGGATATAAGCGTCAATCCTGATTTTGAGCGCATCATTTCCATTGCACGCAATGACGATGGCAGCCCATCAGGGGTTACTGTCAACTTTGAAAAGTGGCAAAAGGTATTTGACTCAAAAGGATACTTTGCGATAGCAGCCTCAAAGGAGGAGGATGCAAGAGAGATGTACCACAAGTACACCATGCGTGATACGTCTGAAAAGGTATTCCGTACTGTAAAGTCTGAACTTGGCTTTGACACTCTGCGCGGACATTCCGATGCCTCTGTTGCCGCAAGAATTGCTGTTTCATTCATAGCTGCTGTTTTCAGGCAGAGCTACACAGACCATTGCAAAAAAATCAATGCAAAGCCAAATCTTATGATTGATAAGTTGAGCAGGGTTGCTGTTGAGGCTAACAATGATGGAATATACATCGTGTCCAGCAGTGGTGAGGTTTCTGTTTCAAAGCTCTTTAACTCCGTTGGAGTAACAAAGGCAGACCTTGCTGATCTGGCATTGCAGATGACGAAAATCCGTCAAGGTGTCAACCTGTCCCAGTACAGAAAGCTTAGCTCCTTAGAGTCAGATAACATCAAGACAGAATCAGAACGGTTCGCTGAATCTGTAAGGCAGAGCTTTAACTTAAAAGCTTCAGGTGAGTGTAAGAACAGCACGGAAGAAGACACTTGTTCTAATGCAAAGAGAGCTCCTGGCCGTCCTAAAGGCAGCAAGAACAAGAAGACTCTTGAGCGCGAGGCGGCTATGGCTGCTGCTGGTGAGGTATCGTCAGCTGCAGGGGTATTCTCTGAGTCTGACAAGCCTCGCAGAGGCCGTCCTA